>CAYSXG010000192.1:0-6191 GCA_964434895.1 uncultured Solibacteraceae bacterium
CCCCATACTCGCGGGCTTCACGGCCAGCCCCACCACGCTGCGCACGGGTCAGAGCAGCACCCTGAGTTGGTCCGTATCAGGGGCCACCAGCCTCAGCATCGACCAGGGCGTGGGGCAAGTGGCCGGGACGTCCACCAGCGTCAGCCCCAACGCCACGACCACCTACACCCTGACCGCCACCAATGCGGGGGGCACCGCCACCGCCAGCCTGACCATCGTCCTCACGCTGGTCCAAATCACCAGCTCCCTCTACAACACGGAGCACTGTCTCTTCATCATCCCGGACCCCGCGACGGTGAACACCAACGACTACAACAGCGTGTTCCTGAAGGCCAATACCGACGCCTACGTGGCCACCCTGAAGGCCTATTTCCCCAGCGACTACGCCCTGGTGGTGGTCACCGTCAATCGGAACTTCACGGCCGTGAACGGCTCCAATCCCACCCCGAACATGATCACCTACCGCAAGATGGCGGACGGCCTGGGCATGAACGCCGTGGTGGGCGTGGGGGTACCCGACATCTGCCGCTACAACATGGGGGGGAGCACCATCATCACCCCCACCTATGCCGTGCTCGATCACGAAATCGGGCACTGCTGGGGCGTCTTCATCGGCGCCGAGGTGGGGGCGGGCCACTGGCTCTCCAACGGAACCGCGACGGGCCAAATGGCCAACGTCTATTCCGACGACGGCTACCTCACCGTCAAGCAGATCGTGGGGGACCCGGTCTCCGGATTCCACTGGGTTCAAGTCAACAACCTCAGCCGCAACGACACCGAGACCTTCGACGACCACGACCTCTACCTTCAAGGCCTGCACCCCACCTTCCCGGACGACTACGTCCTGAGCAATCCCGTCTACAACGCCGACACCACGCTGTCCTACAGCGCCGTCACGAAGTACGACCACGCCTGGTGTGTGGCCAAGAACGGTCCCCGGGTCCCGGACTACACCACCAGCGAGAAGCGGCACCGCGTCGGCTTCGTCTTCATCGCCCAGGACTTCGCGGAGGTCCTCTCCGCCTACCAGGCCGTCGAGCAGTCCGCCTCCCACTTCACCAATGCCGAGGCCGTCGACACCGTGAAGTTCCGCTTCCAGGTTCCCTACCTGGTGGAGACAAAGTTCCGGGCCAGCGTGGATACCCTCCTGGCGGACCTGGACGGGAACGCCACGCCCTCCATTTCCATCCCGGGTCCCACCTACGTGGTGGCTTCCGGGGGCTCCGCGACGGTGCCCTTTACCACTTCCGACCCCGGGGACGCGGCCCCCTCCGTCTCCTGCATCGGCCCCCTGGCGCCCTATTGCGCCATCTCCGGCGGGAACGCCGTTCTCACGGGACTGCCGACGGGGAGCTACTTCTTCACCCTCAGGGCCCAGGATTCCAAGGGCAAGAAGGGCTTCGCTCACTTCGTGGTGGACGTGCCTTAGGGTGTGACCGCTCTCACAGGCCGGAGGGGCGATGCTGGGCCCCGGGGGACGCCTTGGCACCGGAGTCCGTAGAGTTCGCTTCCACCTTCTTCCACGAGGCCAGCGCCTACGACCTCCTCATCGAAGCGGGCTTGGGCGTTCCTCGCCACGGTTGGCTCGGGGAGGACCTCCCCTTCCGACCGGGCGAATCGGTGGTCCTGAAGGGGCTGGCGGAGGGGCTCTGGCACAAGTCCGAGCGGGGCTGCGTGCGCTTCCTGGACTTCGATCGGAAGGACCTGGAAGCCCGGGCCGAGGAAATGCGGCTGGGGTTGGAAGGGGGCTCCCGCTGGCTGGGCGCCCTCGTGTGCGAGCGGATCCGCCCGCGCCGGCCGGAGGACCTTCCCGGCGAGGCCTTCGCAGCCCTGAAGCGGGGCGAGGGGGGATGGGTGCTCCTGGTGGGCTTCGGCGGCCTGCAGGCGGAGGCCCTGGCGGAATTGGCCCCTCCCCTGCTCTGGCCCATGGGCTGGGTGGGGCCCGCCGAGGCGTTGCGGGAGCTGGAGGGCCACCTTCTCGGGCGGGCCTGGCTGGGGGGGCTGAGGCTGGGCCAACCCCTGACCACCCGGGCCCGCCTCTCCGCCTTCCTGGAAGGGCTGTGGAGGGCCGCGGCCCTGGCGGAACGGGAGGGCCTGGACTTGCTCGAGCTGAATCCCGTGGTGGTGGGCCCCGAGGGCGAGATCCTTCCCCTGGACGGCGTGGGCCGACGCGGAGTCCCGGCCCTTCCTCGCCCGCCCCGGGACCCCGGCTTTCTGAAGCCCCTCCTAAGCCCCGGCACGGTGGCCCTGGCGGGGGTCTCCGCCCGCGAGGGCTCCGCGGGCCGAAGCATCCTCGACAACCTGCGCTCACGCTCCTGGAAGGAGGGGGCTCTTCGCCTCGTCAAGCCCGGTTCCGACGCCTTCCTGGGCCTTCCCTGCCTTCCCCACGTGCGCGCGCTGGCCGCCGATCCGGTGGACCTCCTCATCCTCTCCCTTCCGGCCCCCGCGGCCGTGCAGGCCATCGAGGACCTGATCGACGAGGGCTCCGGAGCCCAGGTGGTGCTGGTGGTGGCCGGGGGGCTGGGGGACGGGGCCGACGCCCAGGGATGGGGGGAGAGGCTGCGCTTGGGCCTCGAGGAGGCTCGGGCCCGGGGCCGATGGACGCCCGCGCTCCTGGGACCCAACTGCCTGGGCCATGTGGTGCCGGCGGAGGCCCTGAACACCTGGTTCATCCCCCAGGACAGGTCCCCCCTTCCCCGACCGGGCCCCTTGGCCCTGCTCAGCCAGAGCGGGGCCTTCCTGCTTTCCTGCCTTTCAAAAAGGCCGGAGCTGGGGATCCGAATGGCCGTGGCCCTGGGCAACCAGATGGACCTGCGGGCCTCGGACTTCCTGCAGGCGGTGGGGGAGGATCCCGAGGTTCGGGCCGTGGGGGTCTACCTGGAGGGATTCGCCCCCGGGGATCTCCTGGCCACGGCCCGAGCCGCGGCCCGCCTGCGGGAGAGGGGGGTCCCGGTCCTCCTCCACCGGGCGGGGCGCACCGAGGCGGGGCAGGAGGCCGCCGCCGGGCATACCGGGTCCATGGCCGGCGATCGGAGCCTGGAAGAGGCCCTCCTTCGCAGGGCCGGCCTGCGCCTTTCATCCTCCCACGCTGCCTTCGACGCGGCCCTGGCCTGGCTCTCCGCCTGGCCGAACCTGGGCCTGGACCTGGGTCCCACGGCCCTGATGAGCAATGCGGGATTCGAAGCAGTGGCGGGGGCGGACCTGGTGGGAGAGCGGATTCCCCCGGCCCGCCTGGGCCCCCAGGACGTAGACTTTTTGCGGCAGATCCTGGAACGCCACGAACTGGATGGGCTCGTGGCGCCGAAGCTGCCCCTGGACCTCACCCCCATGGCCGGCGCGACGGCCTACCTCGATGGCCTGGAGGCCCTTCTGAAGAGCGAGGCCCAGGTGGTGGTTGTGGGCCTCGTCCCCTTCGCCGAAAGGCTGGATACGAGGGATCCGACCGCCGCCGCGGCCTTCGGGCGGGGGTTAGCGGACCGGGCCCGGGCCCATCGCAAAGCCGTGGGCTTGGTCGTGGATGCGGGGCCGGCCTACGGGGCCTACCGGCGGGCCCTGGCGGAGTCGGGCCTGCCGGTCTTCGAGGGACTGGAAGAAGCCCTGGCGGGCCTGGAGGCTCTAGCCCCTACCAGATGGTGAACCTGCGCTCCTCGTGGGCGGCCATGGGGTCCCCGTCCTTGCATCCGAAGGCCTGCTGGAATTCCGGGAGGGCCGCCACGGGACCCAGGACCCGCCACCGGATGGGGCTGTGGACGTCGGACTGGAGGATGAGCCTCGTGCGCTCCGGGCGCTCGTTGGTCCGCCAGCCCTGGGCGAAGGCGATGAAAAAGCGCTGCTCCGGGCTGAAAACGCCCTGGGGGGCCGCCGGCTTCCCGGCGGAGGCGAGCTTCCAGGCCTCGTAGGAGATCTTGAGCCCCCCGATGTCCGCGAGGTTCTCCCCGAGAGTCTGGTGGCCCTGCACGTGGACTCCGGGAACGGGCTCGTAGGCCTCGTACTGCTTCACCACCTTTTCGGTCTGGGCCAGGTAGGCCTGGCGGTCCTCGGGGGTCCACCAGTTCCTGAGGTTGCCGTCGGCGTCGAACTGGCTGCCCTTGTCGTCGAAGCCGTGGAGGATCTCGTGGCCGATGGTCGAAGCCAAGGCCCCGTAGTTGCTGGCATCGTCCGCCTGCTCCACGAAGAAGGGGGGCTGCAGGATGCCCGCCGGCAGGGCGATCTCGTTGAGGGTGGGGTTGTAGTAGGCGTTGTTGGTCTGGGGGGTCATGCCCCACTCGTTGCGGTCCACGGGCTTGCCCAGCTTGGCCATCTGGCGGCGGAACTCGAAGGCCTCCCCCGCCAGGACGTTGAGCACGTAGGGCTGGGCCCTCACCTGCAGGCCGGAGTAATCCCGCCAGACATCGGGGTAGCCGACCTTGGCCCGCATGGCGTCCAGCTTGCGCAGGGCCTGGGCCTTGGTGGCCTCCCCCATCCAGGGGGCCCGCAGGATGGAGGCCCGAAGTGCCTCGCGATGGAAGTGGATCATCTCCAGCACCCGCCGCTTGGCCTCGGAGCTGAATGCGCGCCGGACGTAGAGCTGGCCCAGGTCCTCGCCGACGGCGCCGTCAAGGGCGCGGAGCACCCGCTTCCAGCGGGGGAGCATCTCCTTGATGCCCGAAAGGGTCTTCTGGAAGAAGGCGAAGCGTTCCTCCTCGAAGTCCTTGCCCAGGTAGGCGGAGGTGGAGCGCAGCAGGTGCCAGCGCAGGTAGATCTTCCAATCCGAAAGGGGAAAGACGTTGATGGCCTCCGAAAAGGCCCTGAAGAAGTCCGGCTGGCCGACGACGAGCTCCTTCTGGAAATCCGGCAGCCCGATGGCCCTGAAGTAGGGTTCCCACGGGAAGTTGGGCGCCAGGGTCGGCAGCTCCTCGCGCTTGACCTTGTGGTAGTTCCCTTCGGGGTCCCGCAGATCCACCAGTTTCTTCGATGCCTTGGCCAGGGACGTCTCCAGGGCCATCACCCGTTCGGCGGAGGCCCGCGCCACCTCCTCCTTCCAGCCGGACAGCTCGAACATGCGCCCGATGTGCCGGACGTAGGCCGCTCGCTGGGCCTTCGTGGTCGCGTCGTCCCGGAAATAGAAGTCCCGCTCCGGGCGCTCCGGAAGCCCCAGCCCGCCCTGGCGAAGGCGGACCGTCATGGGGGCGTTGTCTTTTCCTTCGTTCTGGGGAAAGCAGCCGAAGCCCCCGTGGATCCCTGGGCGTGCAGCAGGGCCAGGACGGGGCCCAGCTCCCGGGTGGACTTCATCGCCGCGACGCGCTTGAGCAGGGGCTGCAGGGGCTGGAGCCCCGCGCGCTCGATGGCCGCGAGGTCCATGCCGCTGCGGTAGAAGTCCCCGATGCGCCGGGCGGCGCTGCCCGGCGCGGCGCCGAGATCCTTCGCCGCCGCCGAGAGGATGTCCTTAAGCAGGACCTCGTTGCGCTGGTCGATTTCCTCGTTCACCCCGAAGGCCGCGTAGGCCGCGGGGATGGGCTCCCGGTCGTAGGCCCCGTTGGCGAAGCGGTAGAAGTCCTTGCAGGCGGGGGCCGCCGGATCCATGTAGGCCGGATCCACGCCCAGTACCGGTCGGGCTTCCGGAGCCGACGGGGCCTGGCCCGCGAGGGGGGCCGCGAGGAGGACCAAGAAGAGAGGGGCACGGAGGGGGGTTCGGAACACGGAAAAGCCTCGTTTTATGAGGCTTTCAGCCTACCAGGCCCACACCGTAAGGCCATAGTGCTCCTTGTCCCGGGGAGGGCGTTCGTTCCAGTGGCCGTACGCGTGGGAGTCGTCGCTCCGGTAGCGCAGGGTGTAGGCGCCCTTGGGCAGGGTGATCGCCTCGTCCACCATGCGGTTCTTGGAGTCGCCGCCGGCGGGGTGGGACTCCTTGAGGCGCATCTCCCAGACCCGTTTTCCCTGGGCGTCCTCGATCCACCCGAAGTCCGCCCATTCGTCCCCCTCCGCCTCCCCCAGGCCGTAGACCCTCAGGGCCCGGGAGGTGCCCAGGGTGAAGGAGGCCCGCAGATCCTTGCCGTTGCCCACCCTCACCAGCTCCGCCAAGGGTGCCCCGGGCTTCCGGGCCTCCGTCAGGGAGGCCTGGGCCACGTCCTCGTCCTTGGGCCGGGCCAGCCTGAGCCCCTAAATCAGGGGATCGCAGGTCGGCGCCCCGTTCCAGTCCCCGGGGGACTGGG
>CAYSXG010000193.1:0-3273 GCA_964434895.1 uncultured Solibacteraceae bacterium
GTAGAAGTTGCGGTCCGCGTCCGCCAGGAATTCCACCGTGCCGGCGCCCACGTAGCCCACGGCCCGGGCCACCTTGAGGGCCGCCTCCCCCATGGCCGCGCGCATCTCCGGCGGCACATGGGGGCTGGGGCCTCCTCGATGACCTTCTGGTGGCGCCGCTGGACGGAGCACTCCCGCTCCCACAGGTGGACGGAGTTGCCGTGCGTGTCCCCGAAGACCTGGATCTCGATGTGGCGGGGCTGCTGGATGGCCTTCTCCACGTACACGCTGTCGTCGCCGAAGGCGCTGAGGGCCTCGCCCCGGGCCCGGGCCAGGGAGGAGGCGAATTCCTCGGGCCTCGTCACCAGGCGCATGCCCTTGCCCCCGCCCCCCATGGCCGCCTTGAGCATCACGGGAAAGCCCATCTTCTGGGCCTCCTCCAGCAGCTCCTCCTCGCCCATGGTCCTCTGGATGCCGGGCACCACCGGGCATCCCGCGGCGATGGCCACTTCCCGGGCCGCGGTCTTGGAGCCCATGCTGACGATGGCCTCGGGCCGAGGGCCGATGAAGGTGATGCCGTTTTCCGTGAAGAGCCGCGCGGCCTCGGCGTTCTCGCTCAGGAACCCGTAGCCGGGATGGATGGCGTCGGCGCCGCTGCGCCGGGCCACCTCCAGGATCCTTTCCACCACCAGGTAGCTTTCCCGGGCCGGGGCCGGGCCGATGTCGTAGGCCTCGTCCGCCATCCGCACGTGCAGGGCCCCCCGATCGGCCTCGGAGTAGACCGCCACCGTGGGGATGCCCATCTCGCGGCAGGTGCGGATCACCCGGCACGCGATTTCACCGCGGTTGGCGATCAGAACTTTGGTTACGGCCATGTTCACTCCCTTCTTCCAGCCCGCCTGGGCTCGGTTCCCCTTCACGCCATCGGCGAGATACCGGCCCCCGATCGCTTCGCTCCCACTCCCCGCTTCGCGGGATCGTGGAGGGGGCCTCGCATCTCTCTGCAGGTGCGGATCACCCGGCACGCGATTTCACCGCGGTTGGCGATCAGAACTTTGGTTACGGCCATAACATTCCCCAAAACTTCGGCATCATCGAAGGGATGAGACCCTCCAGCCTATCAAACGGCGCCCTCGCCATCACCCTGGCCCTATCGGGGATGGCCTGCGGCCGGAAGGGGGATCCCATTCCCCGCCCCCGGGCGGAGCCCCGGGCCCCGGAGGCGACCTGGAAGGATCTCCGGACCCTGGAGGTCCTTCTGCCCTCCAAGGACCTGAAGGGGAACGACCTGGTGGGCCTGGAAAAGGTGCGGGTCCTCTACCTGCCCCTGGGCCCCTCCAAGCCCGCCCCCGCCGAAATCCTTTCCAAGGGAGAGGTGGTGCTGGAAATGCGCCGCCCGGACCTGCCCTCCCCCGGCCGACCCATGCGCCTGGACCTCCGGGAGCTGGATCGGGGTCCAGGCTGGCTGGTGGTGGTGGCGGTCCGGGTGGGCGAGGTGGTGGGGGCCCCGTCGGGCACCCTTCCCTGGTTCGACCGACATTTTTGAAAGGAGGCCCGATGCCCCTCTCCCTCATGGCCCCCCCCGAGCCCGCGGAATACGCGCCCTTCTACGGCACCTACGTGCGCCTGGTGCCGGAAGCCAACCTCATGACGGCCCTGGAGGGCCAGCTGGACGAGCTGCTGCCCCTCCTGGAGGCCGTCCCCGAAGCGAGGGGCGGCCATCGCTACGCCGAAGGCAAGTGGAGCCTCCGGGAGGTGGTGGGCCACCTATCGGACGCCGAGCGGGTCTTCGCCTATCGGGCCCTGCGCTTCAGCCGGGCGGACGCCACGGACCTTCCGGGCTTCGACGAGGACCATTTCGTCGCCCACAGCGGCTACGATCGGCGCTCCCTGGAGGATCTCCGGGAGGAATTCCGCCACCTGCGCCTGGCCAACCTGGGCATGTTCCGGGGCATGGATCCGGAGATGACCCTCCGCGTCGGCACCGCCAACGGCCACCCCATCTCCGTGCGGGCCCTGGCCTGCGCCATGGTGGGCCACGCGAGGCACCACGCGGGCGTGATCCGGGAGCGCTACCTGTAGCCGCGGCCCGTACCTCGAATTCGCCCCCTCCGGCCCACGCCTGGCCACGGGCAGAAGAAGCTTCGCCCCGGAATCCGGGCGGAAGGAGGGCCCAGGCGGAGCTTGGAGGCGTCCCCCAAGGACGTCCCGATTCCGCCTCGCAGCCCGCCGGCGCGAGCCTTCCTTCCACCCGGTCGCTCCCCGCGGCCCGATCCACCGGAGGCCCCATGCATCCCCTGATCCGCACCCTCGCCGCCGCCCTCGTGGGCCTGAGCCCCCTGGCCGCCCAGGGTTCCGAGTTCGGCCCCCTGCTCTCCGTGGCCCAGCGCACCTGGCCGGACAAGACCCACATCGGGATCGTCTGCAACTACGCCAAGGGCCAGGACATGGTCCGCGAACTGGCCCGGAACGCCGCCGCCGGCACCCTCATCACCGTGGTGGACACGCCGTCGGCCGCCTACCTCGGCGCGGCCCGGAACGCCCTCATGGACCGCCACACCGACTACCTCGTCGTGCTCCCCCGGGACCCCGTCTTCTTCGAAGGGAGCTACGCGACCATGGTGCTGGTGAACACCCTGGCCTCCCACGGCGTGCCGAGCGTGGGGACCCGTCCCATCTCCCTCCGCCAGGGCGCGGTCTTCGCCATCGGCCCCGAGACCGGCGGCGAGCTGATGGTCACGGACCGCCTCATCGGCACCGTGAGCGTCATCCTGCCCAACCAGCACGCGGGGCTCCGCCCCTTCGGCCCGGCCTCCGGGAGCGCCCTGGGCGCCACCCTGGACCTGGTCTCCGCTTCGAAACGCTGATCCCGCAAGATCCCCGAGGGGGCCTTCCGTCCGAACGGGCGGGATGCCCCCCTCGGCCTCGTGGGCGTTCAGCGCCATTCGGCGAACTGTTCCCGGTAGGTGCGGCTGAGGGTCAGCCGCGATCCGTCTCGCATGAACACCAGCATGTCCCCCCCGCTCCAGGGCTGGAGTTCCCGGACGTGGTCCAGGTTCACGATGGCCGAGCGGTGGATGCGCTTGAACTGTGCGGGATCGAGGCGGGCCAGGATGCCCGCCATGGTTTGGCGCATGAGGTGGGAGGCCCCTTCCACGTGAAGGCGGACGTAGTTGTCCTCCGCTTCGATCCACTGGATGGACGAGGTCCTCACCAGCACCCATCGCTCGCCGGCCCTCACCAGGAAGCGGTCCGGGCGGGCGTGCCCACGCTCGGCATCACCGATCACGACAC
>CAYSXG010000193.1:3283-6157 GCA_964434895.1 uncultured Solibacteraceae bacterium
TTCCGCCACCGGTCGAACGTCGCGCGCATGCGCGCGGGCACCGAGCGCCGGCCCCCCTCTTCCCGCCTCAGGGCCTGGGGATGGATGCGGATCCAGTTCAGGGCCCTGCGGAAGCGCTCCCGGTCGAAGGGCTTGAGCAGGTAGTCGATGGCGTGGACCTCGAAGGCCCGCAGCGCGTGGGCGTCGTAGGCGGTCACGAAGAGGGTCGGCGGCATGCGGTCGGCCCCGATGGCCTCGATGACCCCGAAGCCGTCCAGCTCGGGCAGCTGGATATCCAGGAAGACCAGGTCCGGATGGAGGGAATCGATGAGGCCCACCGCCTCCAGCCCGTTGCCGGCCTCCCCCGCCACCTCCACGTCCGGCTCGTCCTGCAGGAGCTGGCGGATGCGCTGGCGGGCCAGGGGCTCGTCGTCCGCGATGAGGGCCCGCAGCTTCACGGGGCCCCTTCCCCCGCCAGCCAGGGGATCCGGATCCGGGCCCGGGTGCCCCGGCCCGGGGCGCTTTCCAGCTCGAAGGCCTGCCGCTCCTTGAACATCAACCGGAGCCGCGAAGCGGGGTTGCTGGTGCCGATGCCGGCGTGGTTCTCCCCCAAGCCCTTCCCGGCGTCCTCCACTTCGAGATGGAGCCAGGCCTCCTCCCGCCGGGCCCGAAGCACGAGGGTGGAGGGCCGCGCCAGGTCCGCCACCCCGTGCCGGATGGCGTTCTCCACCAGGGGCTGGAGGAGGAAGGCCGGCACCCGGGCCTCCAGGCACTCCGCGGGCACCTCGTAGTGAACGTGGAGACGGTCCTGGAAGCGGATCCTTTCGATGCCGAGGTAGGCCTCGATGAAGGCCAGTTCCTGCCGGAGGGGGACCTCCTGGCCGAGGCTGGGATCGAGGGTCAGGCGCAGGAGGTCCGCCAGGCGGGAGAGCATCCGCTCCGCCGCCTCGCCGTCGCTGGAAACCAGGGCCGAGATGGAGTTCAGGGTGTTGAAGAGGAAGTGGGGCTGCAGCTGCATGCGGAGGGCCTGGTTCTGGGCCTGGGCCAGGCGGCCCTCCAGCTGGGCGGACTCCAGCTCCCGCTCCCGGTACTTCTCGTAGATCCGTACCCCGTGGAAGGCCGCGAAGACCGCCCACATGAGCAGGAGGTTCACGTGGAAGTACTGGGAGAAGAAGCGGCGGAAGCTGAGGAAGGGCATTCCCAGGATCTTGGCCCGCCACTGGGGGTCCAAGAAGAGCAGGGAGATCCCCCAGATGACGGCCAGGCCCACCAGGGCCACCAGCACGCTGCCCACCAGGTGCATGGCCAGGCGGGGCCACTCCCGCGCGCTCAGGTGCTCCAGGGGCCAGCGCCGGGCCAGGGCCAGGATGCCCAGGCCCGACACGCCCCAGGCCGCGTTCTGGAGCAGGTTCATGGGCAGGAGGTGCGTGAAGAAGCGCTCCTTGGGATACATCACCGCGTCCATGCTGGCCATGTAGACCCCGAGGAGCATCCAGGCTCCCCAGTACCAGGCCCATTGGCGCCGACGTGCTTCCATGCCGGGATGCTAGCACCGCCCCCGCCGCCGCACCCGGGGCCTGGGACCAACCGGAGCTGGCGGGGGCGAAATCTCAGGCGGAGGGCAGGCGGCCGGCCCACCAGGCCACCACCGCCCGCGCCAGCTCCGCCTTCGGCAGGGGCCCCAGGGGCTCCAGGGCCCCCTCGGAGGTGACGGGCCTCAGGGTGTTGGGCTGGAAGCCGAAGCCCCGGCCCTCGGAGACGTCGTTCACCAGCACCGCGTCCAGGCGCTTGCGCAGGAGCTTGGCCTGGGCGTGGGCCACGTGCTCTTCGCTCTCGGCGGCGAAGCCCAGGATCCACTGGCCCGGCCCCTTCTCGGCCCCGAGGGTGGCCAGGATGTCCGGGGTCCGCACCAGCACCAGCGCCTCGGTCCCTTCCTGCTTCTTCACCTTCTGGGGGGCCTGGGCCTCCGGCCGCTGGTCCGCCACCGCCGCGGCCCCCACCAGGCCGTCCATGCGGGGCCACAGCCCCCGGCAGGCGTCCAGCATCTCCTGGGCGCTGCGGACGCGGGTCCCCTCCACCCCGTAGGGCATCTCCAGGTCGCCGCCGAGGACGAGGTGCACCGCGCAGCCCGCGTCCCGGAAGGCCCGGGCCAGCTCCAGCCCCATGGCCCCGGTGCTGCGGTTGGTGAGGGTGCGGACGGGGTCCAGGTCCTCCCGGGTGGGTCCGGCGGTGACGAGGACCCGCCTCCCTTGCAGGGCCTGCAGGCGCGGGCTGCCGTGGGCCCGGATCGCCTCGACGATGCGGGAGACCTCCGCCAGCTTGCCGGCCCCCTCCTCCCCGCAGGCCAGGAGGCCTTCCACGGGCTCCACGAAGGGGTGGCCGAAGCCCCGCAGGCGCGCCACGTTGGCCGCCACCGCCGGGTGCTCCCACATGGCCGTGTTCATGGCCGGGGCCCACAGCACCGGGGCCCGGGTCGCCAGGAGGATGGTGGAGAGCAGGTCGTCCGCCAGGCCGTTGGCGGCCTTGCCCAGGACGTCCGCGGTGGCGGGCGC
Organism: uncultured Solibacteraceae bacterium; assembly: GCA_964434895.1. Classification (GTDB taxonomy): domain Bacteria; phylum Acidobacteriota; class Holophagae; order Holophagales; family Holophagaceae; genus CAYSXG01. The sequence continues at coordinate 5,815 of CAYSXG010000193.1, forward strand.
CACGACCACGAGGTCCGCCCAGCGGGCCAGCTCCACGTGCTCCACCACGGGGTTGGCCCGCCATTCGTGGGCGTCGGGATTGGCCCCGAAGCAGGGCTCCCCGGTGAGGGAGGCGAGGGTGAGGGGCGTGATGAAGCGCGCCCCGGCCGCCGTGAGGACGCAGCGCACCGCGTGCCCCTCCCGGGTCAGCCGCCGCGCCAGCTCGGCGGCCTTGTAGGCCGCGATGCCGCCGGTGATGCCGAGCAGGATCCTCAACAAAGCCCCCCCGACAGCCCCAGCAGCTTGCGGAAGACGCCGGCCTGGCCCAGGGTGTAGCCTTCGTGCATGCGCGTGAAGGCCACCC
>CAYSXG010000194.1:0-6121 GCA_964434895.1 uncultured Solibacteraceae bacterium
CCGCGCGACTCCCGGCACGGTCACCGCGCTCGTCGGACCGTCGGGCTCGGGCAAGGCGAAGATCATCGGGCTCGTCGGGGCGTTCCAAGTGCCGGGCCCGGGGGCCGTAGTGGTGCAGCTGCGTGGGGAAGCCCAGCGTGCGGTCGTCGTAGACCGGCAGGCGATAGAGGCCCATGTTGCGCCGGCCGTCCTTGTAGCGCACGTGGCTCATGCCGAAGGTGATGAAGGGGCCGCCGTCCTCGGGCCAGGTGGTGAGCACGGGGAGTTCCGAAAGCCGCACCTCGGCGCCCGTCTTCACCACCTCCTGGCAGAGGCCCTTGCGCACGGTCTTGGGCATCCAGTTGCCCACTTCCGCCAGCAGGGGCAGCTTGCCGAGTTTCTCGAAGAAGGAGAGGCCGGGCTTGGGCATGGCCTCCTGGATGAGCTTTTCGATGCGGTCCGCCACGGCGTCCAGGCCCCGGGGATCCTCGTCCACGCCCAGGGCCATCTGCATCCGCCGCAGGCTGCCGTAGGCGTTCATCACCACCGGCATGGACCCGCCCCGGGGCCTTTCGAAGAGGAGGGCCCGACCCCCGCCGGGGGACTTGGAGACCCGGTCCGCGATGGCGCCCATTTCCAGGTAGGGATCCGCTTCCACGGGAATGCGCTGGAGCTCCCCGGCGGTCTCCAGGTGTCGAAGGAAGGCTTGGAAGTCCCGGCCCATGTGCGCTCCTGGGCCCAGGCCCGCCCCCATGATCCCAGAGGAGGGAGGAGGACCTCCATTACCAAAATTAAAGAATGGCTGTAGGGGCCGATAACGCAGGGAAGAATCAAGTCATTCATCACCCAAGGATCCGGGCGGGGGTCCAAGGTCCCGCCTCATTGATCGAGGAGGGAACATGCGCGTGCGAATGCTGACTCCATGGGCTCTGGGCCTGGTGGCCTCGGCTCCAGGATGGACCCAAGGGGCCCCGGCCTCGGGGAACGATATGCAGGACCTCCTGGAACTGCTCAATACGCCGGTGGTGACGGCCTCCAAGTCGCAGGAGAAGCTTTCGGAGGCGCCAGCCACCCTGGTGGTGCTCAGGCGGAGCGACCTGGAGGCTCGGGGCTACCGGGACCTTTCGGAGATCCTGGAGGACCTGCCGGGCTTCGATGTCACCCGCTTCTACGGGGATACCTACATGAAGCCCTACGCCCGGGGCTTTCGGAACACCATCGGGGAACCCTTCCTGGTGATGGTGGACGGGATGGTCTTCAACCATCTTTGGTACAACAACGCCGAGATCTTTCTCACCGCCGTCCCCCTCTCCAACATCGACCGGGTGGAGGTGGTCTACGGTCCGGCCTCGGCGCTCTACGGGGCCAACGCCTTCAACGGCGTGATCAACGTCATCACCCGCAAGGACGCCGAGGCCAACGGCTCCTCCGGCTACGTTAAGGCCTACGCGGGGTCTTTCGACACGAAGGTCGCGGACTTCAGCTACATGCTCAAGCAGGGGGACCTGCGCCTGTCCTTCACCGGCCGCGTGGGGGAGGGGGACATCGACCCCAAGGCCCCGGACCGCTCCGCGTGGCTCTCCGAGAAGTACCGGAAGAACCGCACCATCTACGGGCGGATGCTCGACTTCAATACGGACAAGGTCGGCAAGCTCACCTCCCCCATCCATACCCGGGGCTTCGATCTGCGCCTCTTCAAGGGCGGCTTCGAGGCCGGGATCACCTACCTGAACCTGAACACGGGCTACGGGCTGGTCTACACCTACGACGGCTACCAGCCGGGCCTCCAGGTGTGGAGCCGCCCCCAGTACTCCTTCCACGTGAAGTTCGACCACGACGTCGCGCCGAACCTGTCCGTGTCGACCATGGGGAGGTTCCGAAGGGACGAGGTGGGTCCCGAATCCCGGGACAACTACACGTTCTGGGATTCCGCGAGCAAGTCCTTCCTCTACGAGCCCACCCGATGGAGGACCCTCACGGGCTCCTTCATCTTCACCCAGGACTGGTCCTGGAACCCCTCCAAGGCCTGGAGCGTCGCGGCGGGCTACCTGGCGGAAAGCCAGTCCCAGCAGACCAAGTACCTCCTGAATTTCGCCACCCCCGTGGACATCCCCACCGCCCAGTACGACCCGGCCCAGATGCCCGCGGCCCACAGCGCCTCCTACTCGGACCTCAGCCACGTCTACATCCTGCGCCATGGCGCATACCTGCAAGGGAAGTACCGCCTGGCCGACAACCAGAGTCTGGTAGCCGGCGCGCGCTCCGACTGGAGCACCACCTTCGGCGGGGCCAGGACCCTGCGGGGGGGCTACGTGGGCAATTTCGGGGGGTGGGGCACCAAGCTCCTCTACGGGCAGGGCTACAACGAGCCGAGCTGGCGCCTGCTGGGCGGCGGTTGGGCCAAGTCCGGCAGCAACCCGAACCTCCACCCCGAGCGCTCCAACACCCTCGAGGGCAGCCTCAGCTACACGGCCTCCAAGTGGAGCCTTTCGGCGGACCTCTACAGCGTCCAGTCCAAGAGCGTGGTCATCAACCTCCCCGGGGGCGCCACCAACGCGGGCAACTACGACGTGAAGGGCGTGGACCTGCACGCCCAGTGGCTGGCCCCCCTCTTCAAGGAGTTCAAGGTCTGGGCCTACGTCACCCACCTGTTCAAGGCGGACATGAACCCCTTCGCGAACGCCCTCTCCCACTACACCGACTACACCCTGCTCTCCAGCGCCCAGAAGACGGCCCTCGGGAGCGACCAGGGCACCTACGAGATCGGCGACATCGCCAAGACGAAGCTCTACCTCGGCACCACGATGCAGTTCAACGATTCCATGGGCCTGACCCTCCTGGGCCGGCACTTCTCGGATCGGCCCAGCGTGGCCACCAATCCCGTGAACGAGTACGGGGCCTACACCACCGTCGACGCGGTCTTCACGGCCAAGTTCTCCCACGGTCTCGCGATCCAGGGGCGGGTGAGGAACCTGCTCGACAAGGAGTACGTCACACCCGGGAACCGACAGGGCTCCGCGGGCTTCACGCCGGGGGGCTTCGACGCCCGGGGGGACTGGACCGGGCCGGGGGGGGACTACAACTCCGTCATCCCGGGCTTCAGCCGCAACTTCGACGTGAGCCTGCGCTGGCAGTTCTAGGCGCCCCGAACCCTTCCAGGGAGGACGTATGCACACCCGATCCCTCAGGCCCCTCGCCGTGGCGGTGCTGGGGCTTTCCCCGCTGGCGGCCCAAGTCCCGCCGGACGAGGAAGGGGCCCTGGAAGACCTCATGCAGCTGCTGAACACCCCCGTCGTGTCCGCCTCCAAAACGGCGGAGAAGCTCTCGGACGCCCCGGCCACGGTGATCGTGATCTCCCGGGAGGACCTGGACAAGCGGGGCTACCTCCAGCTTTCGGAGATCCTCGACGATCTTCCGGGCATGGAGGTGATCCGCTCCTACGGGGACGACCAGCTCAAGAACTACTGGAGGGGATACCGCAACACCATCGGCGAGCCCTTCCTCGTGATGCTGGACGGGGTGGTGTTCAACCACCTCTACTTCAACACCGCGGACGCCCCCCTGGTGGCCCTCCCCCTCTCCAGCATCGACCACGTGGAGGTGGTCTACGGCCCCGCCTCCTCCGTGTACGGGGCCAACGCCTTCATGGGCGTCATCAACGTCATCACGGTCAAGGACCGGCCCTCGGACGGAGGATTTCAGCACGTGGGCATGACGGGCGGCAGCATGGAGCGCCGGATCCTCGACGGGAGCTATTTCTACAAGAAAGGGGACTTCCGCTTTTCGGCCTCGGTGCGGATGGACAACGGCTTCACCGACGACAAGACCAGCGAGAACTACGAGTTCACCAAGAGCAAGTACTACGGGCAGCGGCCGGGGCATCCGGAGGATATCGGGCGCTACATCTGGGGCGGCTTCGTGGACAACCCGAACCTGGGGGGGAGGTTCCAGTCCGGCTGGCGCAACCGGGCCCTGGACCTGCGGGCCTACCTGGGCGCCACGGAGGTGGGCTTCGTGTACGTGGTGGGAGACTCGGGCTACGGAGTGGAATACCCCGGAGACCTCGTTCAGAACAACGCGGTCTGGGCCAAGACCGAACTCAGCTTCCACCTTCGCCACACGGAGGCCATCTCGGAGGAGATCGTTTCCACGACCCTGATCCGCTACCGGGAAAGCGGGGTCCGCCCCGATTCCTACTTCGTGGACGCCTACGACAACGGCCGGCCCGACGGCTACGTGGCGGCCTTCTCCTACTGGCAGACCATCAACAGCAGCTGGAGCCTCTTCCAGGACTTCGAGATCAAGGCCACCCCGTCCCTGAGCCTCACGACGGGCTTCAAGTTCGAGCGCAAGGATCTGCAGAAGGCCTACGACATCAACGGCGAGAACCTGGATCCCCTGACCGGCGATCCCTACGAGGGGCTCCTGGGGGATCCTTCGAAGCTGCCCGCCTGGGCCTACGGGGCCTACGTCCCCACCAAGAATTTCCAAAACAACCTGGGCCTCTACCCCTTCCCCAAGCACCCGGAGCCCATCCCCGGCTTCAACAACCGCATCGCGGTGGAGGACCGGGGCCTTTTCGCCCAGGGCAAGTGGCGCATGGACGAGCACAGCCAGTTCAACCTGGGGGTCCGCTTCGACCACAACTCCGTCTACGGGGCCGATACGACGGTCCGGGGGGGCTACGTGGGGAACTTCGGCTCCTGGGGCTTCAAGGCCCTCTACGGCCAGGCCTACCAGGAGCCGGCTCCGCGGGTGCTGTATGGGGGATGGGGCGGTTCGGGCTCCGACCCCAGTCTCTCCCCGGAGAAGTCCAGCACCCTCGAATGGAGCGCCTCCTACACCACCCGCCGCTTCAGCGGCCTCCTGAGCCTGTGGCAAGTAAAGGACACTGACACCATCGTCACCCAGAAGGCCGGCACGGACAAAGGCAAGGGGGCCAAGAACCTGGGAGAGAGGGACGTGCGTGGGGCGGATCTGCACGGGCAGGTCCTCCTGCCCAGCGGCGGCTTCAAGCAGATGAAGCTGTGGGGCTACCTGTCCCACTACTTCCGGACGGACGAGGAGAAGTTCAAATACAGCGGCTCCACCGGCCAGTTCGACCACCTGGGTACGGGGGAGATCGGGGACCTGGCCAAGAGCAAGCTCCTGGCCGGCTTCACCCTGGTCTTCAACGAGGCCCTCGATTTCACCCTTCGGGGCCGCTACGTGAGCGACCGCCGGGCGGTGGACACCAACGTCCGCAACGATCTGCCCGGGAGCCCGGTGACGGTGGTGCCCGCCTACTCGGTCCTGGATATCAACGTGAACGCCCGGTGGCGGCGGCTGGGCCTCTCCCTGAGGGTGGACAACCTTCTCGACCGGCAGTACTTCCATCCCGGGGTGCGGGACGCGGGGGCCGGCTACGTGCCGGGCACCTTCGGGCCGGACCACCTCACGTACTCCGGGGGCTCCGGCTACCACTACTACAACTCCCTGCTGCCGCAGCCGGGGCGCTCCTTCAAGCTGAGCCTCCGGCTCCATTTCTGACCGGCCCGCCGGGGCCTGGCAAATTTGCCTTGACCCGCAATGCCTTTCGGGAGATTCTGATCGACCCTGCTCGGCCCCGGGCCCTGTAAGCGCTTCCGTTGGAATGCCGCCCGCGCGCCATCCATATTCGAGGTATCCATGTACGCAGTCATCCAGACCGGTGGCAAGCAGTACCGCGTGTCCGAGGGCGACGTCCTCCGCGTGGAGCTGCTCGAGAAGGACCCCAAGCAGACCATCAGCTTCGACCAGGTGCTGCTCGTCTCCAAGGGCGACGCCCTGACCGTGGGCGCGCCCACCGTCAAGGGCGCCACCGTCGAGGCGGAGGTCATCCGCCACGACCGTTCCAAGAAGGTCTTCATCTTCAAGAAGACCAAGCGCTCCACCTACCAGCGCACCCAGGGCCATCGCCAGGGCTTCACCGAAGTCCGCGTCAAGGCCATCAAGGCTTAAGGAAGAGGTGAAACATGGCTCATAAAAAAGGCGTAGGCTCCTCCCGCAACGGCCGCGACTCCCACTCCCAGCGCCTGGGCGTGAAGGTGTTCGGCGGTCAGACCCTCACCGCGGGCTCCATCATCGTCCGCCAGCGGGGCCCCCAGTTCCCCCCCCGCCCCAC
>CAYSXG010000195.1:0-6120 GCA_964434895.1 uncultured Solibacteraceae bacterium
GGCAGCCCAGGATGGCCATGAGGGTGGACTTGCCGGAGCCCGAGGGGCCGATGAGCGCCACGAACTCGCCCCGGCGGACCTCGAGGTCGATGCCGCGCAGGGCGTGGACCGCGGTGCCGTTGGAGCCGTAGACCTTGGTCAGTCCGGCGGTGGTGATGACGGGGGACATGGGGCACCTATTGGGACGGGGAGGGAGGGCGGGGCCGCGATGGAGAGCGAATCGAGCCGAAGGCGGCTTGGGAGGGCGGCGGCCGGGAAGGAAGGCTTGGCCCGACTGAACGGCGGGGGTCTCGGGGGTGGAGGTCGCAGACCGGGCCCCGGGACGGGTCTTAGTTGTTCTCGTCGTCCTTTTCGACCTTCTTCCGGCTGGGGTCCTCCAGGGCCAGCTGGTCCCCGGGCTGGAGGCCCCCCAGGATCTCCACGCGCTCCAGGGTGGCCACGCCGGCCTGCACGGGCACCACGTCGTAGTACTCCTTCCAATGGTCCGACATCCAGACGAACTTCCCGCGGCCCGTGAGGGCCTCCTTGGCCTTGGCCAGGTCCGGGGCCTTGAGGTCCTTCTTCAGGCGGTAGACCACCGTGGCCCCCTCCCGGCGCTGCAGGGCCTCGAGGGGGATGCTCGTGGCCTTTTCCCGCCGCTCGCCCAGGATCTCCACGTTGGCGCTCATGCCGGTGCGGAAGGCCTCCCCGAGCTCGTCCAGCGCCACCTCCACCTCGAAGACCTTGATCTTCTCCTGCAGCTTCGCCGCCGGAGCCACGAAGCGCACCTTGCCGGTGAAGGTCTTCTGGGGGTAGGCGTCCAGGGTCACGCGGACCCGCTGGCCCACGCCCACCTTGGCGATGTCCACCTCGTTGAGGTTCACGCGGATGATGAGGGAGGCGAGGTCGGCCACGGTGAAGACCACCGTGCCCGAGTTGAAGGAGCTCACGCCGCTGGTGATGGTGTCCCCCAGCTCCACGCCCTTCTTGATCACGACGCCGTTCATGGGGGAGGCTACCCGGGCCTTCTGGGTGGAGGCGTTGCCGCTGATGGGGATGCCCCGGTCCTCCACGATCTGGTACTTGGTCTGGGCGGACTTGAAGGACTCCTCGGCCAGGTCGCGGCGGCTCCGGGCGTCCCGATGCTGCTGCTCGGAGATGAGGCCGGCCTTGAAGAGGGCCGCCTGCTGCGCGTATTCCCGGTCGGCGTTCTGGAAACTCAGGCGGGCCTGGGTGAGGGAACCCTGGACGTCCGAGAGGCTCTGGGCCTGGTTGACGTCCGGCTCCACCTCCGCCAGGATCTCCCCGGCCTTCACCACGGCCCCCTCCCGCACCTTGATGCCCGTTACTCGTCCTGAGACCGTGCTCTTCACGTCCACCTTCGTGACCGGGTCCACCACGCCCACTTCGCGCACGCTCACCTGGAGGTCCTCCACCTGCACCTTGCCCAGCCGGAAGGGCGTGGCGGTCTCGGCCCCCGGAACGGCAGGCTTCTCCTTGCTGCCCCGGGCGGCCAGGACGCCCCCCACGATCACCACGGACACGATTCCCGCCGCCCACCATCGCTTATTCATGAGGCTCCTCCCCCTTATCGAAGATTCCGAGCGTGTCGGCATATTCGTTTCGGTCTACGGGAGGAGTTTGGGGCCCGTTTAGAGGCCGCGGGAGATTCGGTCGGCCGACGGCCCGCCCTCGCCGGCGAACGCCGGGCGGGAAGGGGCGGCCGTCCGGGACCGCTCCGCTCAGGCCAGCCGGAAGCGCTGCACCAGGCCGCGGAGGTCCTGGGAGAGGCGGGCGAGGTCCTCGGTGGTCCGGGCCGTCTCGGCGATGGTCACGGCGATCTCGTGGGCCGCCGCGGCGTTGTGGTCGGCCATCCCGGAGGCCTGGGCCATGGAGCGGGAGACTTCGTGGCTGGCCCGGGCCTGCTCGTTCATGGCCCTGGCGATGTCCTGGAGGCTCTGGGAGGTCCGGGCGATGTTGTCGGAGATGCTGCCCAGGCCCCGGCTCACGGCGCCGACGCTGGCGGTGCCGGCGTGGACGCGGCCGGCGCTCTCCTCGATGAGGGCGCTGATCTCCCGGGCCGCCTGCCCGCTCCGCTCCGCCAGCTTGCGCACCTCCTCCGCCACCACCGCGAAGCCCTTGCCCTGGGCCCCGGCCTTGGCGGCCTCGATGGCGGCGTTGAGGGAGAGGAGGTTCGTCTGCCGGGCGATCTCGGCGATGACCGTGGTGATCTTGGCCACCTTCTCGGAGCTCTCCTGGATCTCGTCCATGGCCTTCGTGCAGGCCTCCACGTCCCCGCGGCTCTGGGAGGTGGCCCGGTGGGACACCTCCGCCAGCTGCTCCACCTCCTGGGTGCTCTGCTGCACCTCCACCACGGAGGAGGCCATCTCCTCGGAGGCGGCGCTGGTGGCCTCCACCGCCGAGCGCTGGTTCTCCACGCTGCGGCTGATCTCCTCGATGGTGGTCTTGAGCTGGTCGGCGGAGGCGCTCAGCTGGGTGGTGCCCGAGGCGGTGCGCTCGGCGGCCTCGGCGATGGCCTGGATATCCCCCTTCAGTTGGTCCACCACCCGGTTGTAGGCCTTGGCGATCTGGCCCAGCTCGTCGGAGCCCGTGAGGACGCTCCGGCGGCTCAGGTTGCCGTGGGCCAGCTCGGTCATGCAGCCCTGCAGGTCCGAGGCGGCGAAGCCGATCTGCTTGCCGATGAAGGAGGAGAAGAGGAAACCCAGGACGAGCCCGCCCAGGATGCCCATCACCAGGATGCCCTGGGTGCTCTCGGCCCGCCCCTCCACCGCCTCCGCCTCCTTGATGGAACGGCCCGCCCGAGCGGCGAAGAGCTTGCCCAGCTCGTCCCGGGCCGAGTCCACCTCCTTCTTGTTGATGGAGAAGCGAGGCTCGAGATCGTTCCCCGCCGCCTTGGACTGGGCCAGGGCAGCCGGGAACCCGTCCTTGTAGACCCTGATGTTGGCGAGGATGCCTTCCAGCTGCCGGGCTTCCTCCGGGCTCCACTCCTGCTTGGTGGCCGCGGCCATGGCGGCCTCCAGCTCCGTCTGGACCCCGGTCAGCTTTTCCACCCGTTTGGCCACGAGGGCGTCGTTGGAGGCGATGGTGAGGATGGCCAGGCTGTCCCCGCGGAAGTGGGTGAAGCGGAAGCGCAGGCCCGCGAGGGCCTGGATGGCCCTCATGTCCTGGGAGGCGTGCTGGGAGCCCGCGCGGGCGAGGCCCAGGGAGGTGAAGGCCAGCAGGCCCACCACCAGGAAGATGAGCATCTGGCCTGCCAGGAGGATGAAGAACTTCTTCCGGATGCTCTGGTGCTTGAGGTAGGAACCAAGGCCCATGCGACCTCCGGACGGCGGAGCCCGTCTGCTCCAGGTATCGGGCGGGGCGGGGAATGCGTGAGTTTTGGGTAGGATGGGGGGATGCTGAGGATCCGCCCCGCCGAGCCCGACGACGTCCAGTTGATCCTCGACTACATCGCGGAGCTGGCCGACTACGAAAGGGCCCCGGAATGTGCGGTGGCCACCCCCGAGGACATCCGGCGCTGGGTCTTCGGCGAGCGCCCCCTGATGTACGCCGAGATGGCCGAATGGGAGGGGGAGCCCGCCGGGTTCGCCTTCTGGTACTTCAATTTCTCCAGCTGGGAGGGGAAGCCGGGCATCTACCTGGAGGACCTCTGGGTGCGCCCCGCCTACCGGGGCAGGGGCATCGGCAAGGCCCTCCTCTGCCACCTGGCCCGCATCGCCGTGGAAAAGGGCTGCACCCGCTACGTGTGGCAGGTGCTGGACTGGAACACCCCCAGCCTGGACTTCTACAAGGCCATGGGGGCCCGGGTGATGGAGGAGTGGCTCACCTGCCGGGTGGAAGGGGAGGCCCTGCGCCGCCTGGCGGAACAGGCGCCGCGATGATCCCCTGGGCCCTCGCCGGACTGGCCTTCCTGTCCGCCCCCGCCGAAACGCCCTTCCAAGCCGAACTGGCCGCCTGGAGGAAGGCGCGGAATGCCGCGCTGGCGGCCGAGGACGGCTGGCTCACCCTCGTGGGCCTCCACTGGCTGCGGCCCGGCGAGAACGCGGTGGGGTCCGATCCGGAGGGATCCGTGCGCCTCGAAGGCCCCGGCATCCCCCCCCGGGCCCTGGTGCTCCGGCTGGAGGGCGGTGCGGTGCGGGCCACGGCGGAACCCGGAGCGGGGGTGACCGTGAACGGGGAGGGGTTGTCGGACCGGCTCCTCGCCACCGACGAGGCCGGGAGGCCGGACCGGCTGGGCATCGGGGGCCTGAGGGCCCACGTGATCCGGAGGGGGGACCGCTTCGCCCTCCGGGTCAAGGATCCCGCCAGCCCCGCCCGGGCCCGCTTCCGGGGCGTGCCCTGCTTTCCGCCGGACCCGGCCCTGCGGGTGGAGGCCACCTTCACGGCCTACGATCCCCCCCGCGAGATCCCCGTGGCCACGGTGCTCGGCACCCGGGTACCCATGCGGGTGCCCGGGCGCGCGACCTTCCGCCTGAAGGGCAGGGAGCTGGTCCTGGAGCCGGTCCTCGAAGCCCCGGACTCCTCTGAGCTCTTCTTCATGTTCAAGGACGCCACCAACGGCCGGGGGACCTACGGCGCCGGGCGCTTCCTCTACACGCCCCTCCCCAAGGACGGCAGGGTGGTGCTGGACTTCAACCGGGCGGAGAATCCCCCCTGCGCTTTCACTCCCTTCGCGACCTGCCCCCTGGCGCCCCGCCAGAACTGGCTCCCGGTGGCCCTGCGCGCCGGGGAGAAGGACCCGGGGCACTAGGAGCTTCGACCGTCCCATGTCCGCGGAAGCCCTCCAGCTCATCGCCGCCGCCCTCGGTCCCGCCGCCGCGTTGGTGGCGGTGGGGGGATGCGTGCGGGACCGCCTCCTGGGCCGCGCCCAGGGGGACTGGGACCTGGCCACGGCCCTGCTGCCGGAGGAGGTCCTGGCCCGGGCCCGGGCCGCGGGCCTGAGGGCGCTGCCCACGGGCCTCCAGCACGGCACGGTGACCCTGCTCGCCGAGGGCCACCCCTTCGAGATCACCACCTTCCGGGGGGACGGGACCTACAGCGACGGCCGGCGCCCGGACGCGGTGACCCTGGGGGTCCCCCTGCACGAGGACCTGGCCCGGCGGGACTTCACGGTGAACGCCATGGCCCTGCCGGTGGAGGCGGTCTTCGACCCGGACTGGAGGGCGCGCCTGGTGGACCCCTTCGGCGGCCGGCAGGACCTGGAGGCGGGCCTCCTCCGGGCGGTGGGGGATCCCCTCCTGCGCTTCCGGGAGGACGGTCTGAGACCCCTGCGGGCCTGCCGCTTCGCCTCCCAGCTGGGCTTTCGCATCGAGGCCGCCACCTTCGAAGCCATCCCCTCCTGCCTGGACGTGGCGGCGAAGGTGTCCGTGGAGCGGGTCTTCACGGAGCTCACGAAGCTGCTCTGCGGGGCCGATCCCGTGCGGGGTCTGGGCTACTACGCGGATTCGGGGCTCCTGGACCTCTGGACCCCGGAGCTGCGTCCCATGGAGGGCTGCGGCCAGAACCGCCACCACCGCCACGACGTCTGGGTGCACACCCTGGAGGTCGTGCGCTTCGCCCCCGCGGATCCGGGCCTGCGCTGGGCGGCCCTGCTGCACGACGTGGGCAAGCCCGCCGCCCGCAGCGTGGACGAGGCCGGGGAGGCCCATTTCTACGACCACGAAGGCCGCTCCCTGGACCTGGCCCGGGACCTGCTGCGCCGCCTGAGGGCCAGCAACGAGCTCGTCCAGGACGTGGCGGCCCTGGTGCGCCACCACGGCGTCCACCCGACCCCGGAGTGGGGGGCCCCGGCCTGCCGCCGCTTCCTGCGGCGCCTGGGGGAGGACGGGCTGGACCTGGAGCGCTGGGGGGCCTTCCGGCGGGCGGACCTCCTGGGAAAGGGCTTCGGCCCGGAGCATCGCCGGGAGGAGCACGACGGCATCCTGGACCGCCTGCGGGCCCTGGCCGCCGAGGCTCCCCCCCTGTCGGCCAAGGCCCTGGCCCTGGACGGCCGGGCCCTGATGGCCCTGGCCGCCCGCCCCGGGGGCCCCTGGCTCGGGGACCTCCAGCGCCGCCTCCTGGAGGCGGTGCGGGAGGAGCAGGCCCTGAACACCCCCGAGGGCCTACGTCCCCTGGGGGAGG
>CAYSXG010000196.1:0-5713 GCA_964434895.1 uncultured Solibacteraceae bacterium
GACCTCGTCAGGTCCCTCATCGGCGGTCTCCGATCTTCGGGAGGCTTCGGGAGAGACCCTTCGGCCGGCCTTGGCGGGCGCGAAGGCCAGGGCCCAGGGCCTCATCTTCGCCAGAGGCCCCGCCAAGGCCTCCGCCGCCCCCCGGCCCGTGCCCGGATCCAAGCGGGCGAGGACGGCCCAACCCGAATCGTCCACCGCCAGGGCCAGGCCGCGGGTGCGGAGGGAGGCCCCGGGGACGGTCCCGGTCTTGGCCCAGTAGCCCCGCTGGCCCAGGGCTGAAGCGGTGCCCCCCAGGGCCGCCTCCCGCAGGCCCGCCAGCACTTCGAGGCGCACCGGCTCCCCGAAAGCCCAAGGCGTCCTCACCAGCCGCGCGTAGGCCTCCAGCAGGCGCGAAGGGCGGATGAGGAGGGAGGCCCCCTCCCCTCCGAGGCCCAGGGCCAGGTCCGGCGTGAGGACCGAGGCCAGGTCGGGCCCGGGCCCGAGGAAGCCCTCCCCCGCCAGGGTCGCGGCCAGGGTGGGGGCGGGGGTGGCCCGGGCCAGAAGACGGAAGTAGGCGTTGCAGGACACCTCCAACGCCCGAGCCAGGCCCAGCTCCCCGTGCCCGGCATGGAACCAGCAGGCGCCCATCCCCTCGCAAAGCAAGGTCGGGGGAGCCTCTCCCGGATGGGCCGCCGCCCAGGCCTTGGCCACGAAGGGCTTCTGCAAGGAACCGACGGCCAGGGGGGCGTCCGTGGCGCCGGGATCCGCTTCGAAGCCCCCGCCTTCCCGCCTCCAGGTGAGGAAAGAACGGCCCTGGATCGCGCTGCCTCCCGCCCAGCTCGGAAGGACGAGGGCCAGCAGCAGCCCTATCGCCCGCGTCCATCCCCTCACGGGACCCCGGTCCCGAAGACCACCCGCTCGGTCCATCCGGTCGGCGTTCTTCGGCGCTCCACGGCGATGGAGGTGGTGGCGGGCATCCAGCCCAGGAGGCCCAGCACGCGATCCGACAGGGGACGGACCTGCTCCGGTCGCGGCGGCCCCTCCACCTTCGCCCAACGGGGGCCTTCGGCCCGAACGGCCCCCAGGTCTACCCGGGCCCAGCGGACGAGATCCCCCTCCGCTCGGGGGAGGGGGGCATCCTTCAAATCCGCCGCCGAGGGGGCCACCCACAGGAAGGGGCCGGTGCGGCGCAGGGCCAGGGCCGCCAGGCCTGGGCCCACCCGGATCTCCTGGGCCTCCCCCGCCCGGACCACGGCGGCCGTTCCGGCCCTCCGGGCCACCGTGCGGCGGCAGAGCTCCAGGAACTCCGCGTCCCGGGATTCCGGCCAGGGGAAGACCAGGCGCCGCGTCCCCCCGGGGCCCACCCAGAAGCCCCAGCTGGGGACGGGCTGCTGGGTCAGGAGGGCCCGCCAGGGGGCCAGGTCCCCCTCCTCCCAGGGCGGGGCCCCGGGGGCGGCGAGGGGCCGGGTGAGGTTGACGCTGTAGCGGTCCTCGGGGGCGGAGGCCGCGGCGGAGGGCAGGGAGCCCAGGGCCGGGACGGGCCGTTCCGAGGGGGCGGGAATGGGTTCCAGAAGGCCCTGACGAAGGGCGGGCCAGAAGGGCTGGCCCTCCGGTTCCCAGCCGATGGCCCCGGCACCGGGGGCCGCGAAGGTGTAGACCCCTCCGCGGGGTTCCTGCCGGCCCTCCCGGACCTCCACGAGGTGGTCCCCCTCTCGGACCAGGGCCACCCGCACCTTCCCGGTCTCCGGCCCCTCCGGGAAGGGGAACTCCCGCCGGAAGTAGCGATCCTTGCGCAGCCGGTCGAGGTCCAGCTCCATGGACACGAGGCCCGGCAAAGGAGGGGCCAGGCCCCGCCCCGCCTGGGCCTCGTCGATGGCCAGCTTCAGGGCCCTTTCGCTGGTGGCCAGCAGGAGACGGCTCCCCAGGCGGGCCCAGGCCAAGCCCATGCGGCGGTCCGGGTCCCCGGAACCGTCCGCGGCCCCGGCGCTCACCCTGGCGTAGGCCACGCCGCCGTAGGAGGCGCGGGTGCCCGCCGGAAGGTTGGCCGGGAGGACCGCCAGGGGGGTGTCGATCACCAGCACCGCTTCCAGGTGGCCTACATCCAGGAGGGCCAGGCCCAGGGAGCGGGGCTGCAGCTTGCGGATCTCCCCCCAGGTCCAGGGCAGGTCCTGGGAGAGCTTGAGCCACTGGTCCTCGAGCTTGGAGCCCACCTGGGTCCGGCGCCAGGCGGTCACCAGGGGATCGCCGTTCCGGGGCCGCCCGGACAGGAAGGCACGGTAGCCTCCGGTGAGGGCCCCGTCGAAGGCCCCCGCCTCGGGGATCAGGATCCGCACGGGCGCCTCGGGGAGGGGCAACCCGGCCTCCGCCGCCCCCAGGGAGGCGACCAGGAAGCAGGGGAGCAGGGAGATGGGGGCTCTCATCGGACTCCTTCCGCCTTCAGCACGTTGGCCAAGAGGGGCCAGCCCAGGTCCCGGGGCCGGATGGGCGCGGGCCTCCCATTCACCATCCGATAGGCCTCCTGCTTTTCCGGGGCGTCCAGGGCCAGCTCCCCCCGGAGAACCTTGAGGTTCGGGGCCCTCCTTTCGCCGAGCAGGGCCAGGAGGGTCCGGGCGCGCCCCTCGTCCCGGCCCCGGCTGGCCAGCCGCGCCAGATCCCCCAGGGCCGCGTTGATCTCGGTGCTGCGGTAGCGGCGGGTCCCGAGGAGGCGGGCCAGGGCCTCCGGCTCGCCGGGGCCGAGGGCCGTCCGGGAGGCCCGCCAGGAGGCGGGCAGTAGGGCCCGGGCCGCCCGAAGGCGCAGCAGGGTGCGGTCCCACTGGTAGGCCGCCGAAAGGACCGAGACCGTCCCGATGCCCAGGGCCTGCTCCGCCCGATAGAGGACCGCCTCCGCCCCGGGGGCGAGGGTGCGAAGGGCCGCCCGGGCCGCCAGGAGGTCCAGGGGATGGGCCCGGAGGCGCTCTCCCAGGGGCCCGAGAGGGGCCTCGGCCTTCCCGGTCCAGAAGGGAAGGGCCGCCGCCCAGGAGGCGGGGGGCCTTTCCCCGGCAGGAACGGGGGCACCCATCCGGCGCCAAAGATCGAAGGCCTGGACCTCATCCCCGCCCCGCCAGGGGGCGCGGCGGCGGGACTCGAAGAGGATCTGGGCCCCGGAGGCCCCCTCCTTCATGCGCCCCAGGAGGGTGGCCCGATCCTTGGCCTGTTCGAAGCCGAAACTCCGGGGCCAACGGGCCATCCAGCGCGGGGCCTCCGAAGGCAGGGCCGAGGCCAGGGCCTCCACCACGGGGCCCAATTGGTCCGGGTAGACCTCCCCCCGGAACCAGGCCCGGTCCAGCTCCTGGGCCAGGGCCGCCCCCTCCTCCGCCGGGGCCAGGGCGAAGGCCAGCTTCCAGGCCTGGACCGGCACGGCCCCCTCCCCCCGCTTCTCCTTCAGCAGCTTGCGGAAGCGTTCCTCCACGGGGGGAGCGCTCTTGGCCTCCCGGAAGGGTTCCAGCCAGCGCCGGAGGCGCTCCACCAGAGGGTCCGCGCCGTAGTCGCGGGCGGGCCGGGCCGGGGCCTCCTCCTCGCCCCCCTCGTCGCCCTCCTCTGGGTGGGCCTCGGTCGGCGGGGGCTCCGGCAAGGAGAAGCCCAGGGGCTGACCCCGACGGATTTCCTCCAGCATCCGATCCAACACCTCCAGGGCCGCAGGGGCCTCCTTCCGCGCCAGCCGCACCCGCACCTCCAGAAGCCGAGCCACGTCGTCCGGGGCCCGGTCGGGGGTTTCGCCGGGACGTCCGGTCCGGGGGCGGGCCTCGCCTTCTTCCGGGGCCTCCAGCAGGGCGAAGAGACGGGGTCGGGCCACGGCGGGGTCCAGGGCCTCCCCCAACGCATCCAGGGCCTGCATTCGCTGGGGTACCGGCAGCCGCTGCAGCCACTCGCCGGCGTGGGACCAGGTCCCCCCCAATTTCCCCAGCCCCCGGGCGGGCAGGGGGGCACTGCCCGTGGTCCAGAGCTCCCGCAGCCAGTAGCGGACCTGGTCGACCCCGAGTTGGGCCTCCCGGCTCCGCCAGCGGGCCGCGAGGGCCGTGCGGAAACCCACGGGATCGGCGGTGTGGAAGCGGGAGGCCCCCTCGCCGCGGCGGTCCACGAGGTAGGCCAAGAGCACCGGCCCCACGGGGCGGGCTGGGTCCAGCCCCTCCAGGGGGGAAGGCAGGCCCAGTTCATCCGCCAAGCTGGAAAGCCAGCGGAACCCCTCCTCCGTCAGCTTGTCCTGCCCATGGCGCAGGAAGGTCCGGAAGACCTCCGCGGCCTTCTCCTTCTGACCCGCGGCCTGGAAGAGCACCAACCGGCCCTCCAGCCAATGCCGGTCCTGGGCGGGGCCGGCCTGGTGGGCCTCCAGCTCCAGGGCCAGGGGCAGGTCCCCCAAGGCCCGGGCCAGACGCAGGGCCAGCAGGGCCCGGTCCGTTTCGTGACCCCGCTGGGGGACGCTCAGGGGCAGGAAGGGCGCGCCGGACTCCTTCTGGCGGTAGCGGGCCAGCGCCTCCAGCACGTACCAGGCCTCGCCGGGACGGTCTCCCCAGAGGGCCCCGGGCAGCCTTCCCTGGTCCGCCCCCTGGCCGACGATGCGGTCCTCCCCCTCCTCGGCCACCTCCCCCTTGGCATCCCGGCGCAGGGCGAAGTCGGGCCAAATCCAGCGGTTGTTCTTCTCCAGCACCTCCCCCACCGTACGGGGGCCGCGCAGCTTGACGATGATGGGGTCGTCCACCGCGCCGGGGGCCCCCTGGATCAGGCGGCCCAGGGCGGCGGTCACGGATTCCACGGTGCGCCGCCGGGCCAGCAGGATGGCGTCCCCGGGGGAAACGGGCTTCTCCCAGAAGCGGAACCAGGCCGTGCGCGCCTCCTGGGGCAGGAGGGCCACCAGGGGCGGAGTCTCCCAGCTCCGGGCCGCCAGGACCCAGAAGCGATCCCACAGGCGGCGCTCAGCCATGATCTCCGCCACTTCGCGAACCTTTTCGGGATGTGAGGCCGCCGCCCGGGCCCAGGCCTCCAAGGCCGCCCCGTCGTCGAGCCAGGAGGCCCAGGCCAGGCGAGGACTCCGGGAGCCCAGATCCCCCGTCCCTCGCACCTGCCCCAGCAGCTCCTGCCAGCGGGGCTCCAGGAAGGCCAGAAGCTCGTCGGGACGATCCCGGCGGGCCAGGTCCCGCACCCAGAGGGCCCCCAGATCCGGGTCCCGGAAGGCCATGAGGGGCTGCCCCTGGGGGGGATGGGTCCGAACCACGAAATCCGCGCCCACCCGCCCCAGGAAAGGGGCAGGCGGAGTCCCCTGCCAGGGCCCCGGGCGCAGGGCCACCAGGCGCTGGGCCAGGGCGAAGCGGAGGGGGGCCTCCAGGCCGGCCCTTTCCGCGAAGGCCCAGAAACGCTCGAGGGCCGCGGCGTTCCCTTGGGCCGCCCCGACCGGGAAGATCTGGCGCTGCAGGTAGGCCAGGACCTCCTCCCGCTGCTCCGCTCGGCCGTATTCGGCCAGGTAGCTCGCCGCGGCGGAGAGGAAGTCCCCATCCCCGGAGCGGTGGTCCAGGAGACGGACGAACTGGTTGTCCAGCAGGGCGATGGCGCACTGGCGCTCCGGGGAGAGCCGGCTTCCGGCCAGGTCCCGGACATCGGTCCTGGACGGGTAGAGGCGCAGGGCCAGTTCGGGATAGCCCTCCTCCAGAAGGCTCTCGGCGGCTCGGGCCTTGCGCTGGGCCCTTTCGTCCCCCCCCGCCGG
>CAYSXG010000196.1:5723-6088 GCA_964434895.1 uncultured Solibacteraceae bacterium
TTGGATGGGCAGGGCCGACGGGGGCAGGCCCTCCTCCATGAGGGCCGAGGCTGCCCGGGCCCTTCGGTATCCAAGCTCGTCGAGCTCGCTGGGCCGCTCTTTGGCGAAGGCCCTCAGCGCGCCCTGCTCGATGGCGAAGGCCCGGTCTCCCAAGCCCGCGCGGGCATAGAGGCCGCTGCGCCAGCGCGCCACGCCTTCATCTGCGGGACGGGGGCGGTTCCAGCCCTCCAGGTAGTCCGCCGCCTCGCGGATACGGTCGGCGCGCACCATCAGGTCCACGGCCTCGCGCCAGAGCATCTCCCGCTCGGGCCGCACGGCCACGGCGGCCTTGGCGGCCTCGATGGCCCCCTCCACCTGGAAGAGGG
>CAYSXG010000197.1:0-6087 GCA_964434895.1 uncultured Solibacteraceae bacterium
AAGGGGTCCGCCACGAAGCGCTCCGCGCTCAGCTCGGGACGGTTCAGGTAGCCCCTCGCCACCCCCGCACCGCCCACGTGGATCTCGCCTGGAACCCCCACGGGCACGGGCTGTCCGAAAGCGTCGAGGAGGTAGATGCGGGTATTGGAGACGGGCCTTCCGATGGAAGGACGTCCCGACGCCGTCGGCGGGCAGGTCCAGAAGGTCGCGTCGATGGTGGCCTCGGTAGGACCGTAGAGGTTGATCAGCTCGACCTCGGGGTGCAGGAGACGGAAGCGCTCGACGAGGC
Source organism: uncultured Solibacteraceae bacterium (assembly GCA_964434895.1). Classification (GTDB taxonomy): domain Bacteria; phylum Acidobacteriota; class Holophagae; order Holophagales; family Holophagaceae; genus CAYSXG01. Next base: position 290 of record CAYSXG010000197.1, read on the forward strand.
CATGGGAAAGGGCCTCGCCTCCGCAGAACATCCGCCTGAGCGAGGGGCAGGCCGCGAAGGCGGGCGCATCCAGCATCATCTCGAGGAGCGTGGGGATCGCCTGGAAGGTATGGACGGACTCCCGCCGAAGAAGATCCGCGAGGTAGTCCGCGTCACGATGCCCGCCGGGCTTCGCGAGGACCAGCCTCCCCCCGGCCAGGAGGGGCGCGAAGAACTCCCAGACCGACGCGTCGAAGCTGAAAGGGGTCTTTTGAACCACCGAGTCTTCGGACCGGAGGGGGAAGGCGCGCTGCATCCACCACATGTGATTGACGATGGAGCGATGCTCGATCATCACCCCCTTGGGCATCCCCGTGGAACCCGAGGTGTAGATCACGTAGGCCAGGTGCTCGGGGCCCAGGCCGAGGTCGCGGGACGCGAGGTTCTGGAAAGGCAGGTCCGCCCACTCGGAGGGGTCCTCCAGGTCCAGCACCGGCAAGGCCGGTACCAGGGTCGGCGCCAGGATCCGGCCCAAGGGCCCCTGTGCCAGCAGGACCACGGGGGCGCTGTCCTCGATCATGAAGCGAAGCCGGTCTTCGGGATAATCCGGGTCCAAAGGCAGGTAGGCTCCGCCGGCCTTCAGCACCGCCAGCAGGGCCACCACCATCTCGAAGCCCCGCTCCGCGCAGACGGCCACCCTCGCGTCCGGCCCCACCCCCAAGCGCCTCAGGCGATGGGCCAACCGATTGGCCCGGCCGTTGAGCTCGCCGTAGCTCAGCTGGCGCCCCTCCTGGACGAGGGCCACCGCCTCCGGTGCCGCGGCCGCCTGGGCCTCGAACAGTTCGTGGAGGCAGGCCCCCTCCGGGAAGCGCTCCTCCGTGGCATTCCACGTTTCGAGCACCTGCCGACGCTCCGCGGGCGGGAGGACGTCGAGGGTCCCCACCGGCGCGCCCGGCGCCGGCGCCAGCGCCGCCACCACCCCTTCCATGGCCGTCCGCGTGAACTCGCAGACCCGCAGGGGCGCGATGGGATCCCGCGCCTGGACCTTGAGCCTGAAGTCCTCTCCCAGATCGTCCACCGCCAGGGCCAGGGGGTAGTTGGTGCGCTCCTCCCACGCGAGGGTTTCGATGCCCTCCCAGGCGCGGATCGACTCCTCGGACTGGGGCTGGCCGAGGCTTTGGCTGTGACGGTAGTTCAGCAGCGAGGAGAAGAGGGGGGCCGGCGCCTGCACGGCACTGCAGCGCTGCGCGAGGGAGAGGGAAGCGTGCTCGTGGCGCATGAGCCCCGCCAGCAGGAGCTGGGTGCTCCGCAGACAGGCCTCCACGCCCTCTTCACCCAGGCGGATCCTCACCGGGAGGGTGTTGATGAAGAGCCCCATGGCCCGATCGGCCCCCTCGCCTCCCTGCATGCGCCCGAACAGGACGGTGCCGAATACCACGTCCTGACGGCCGGACACCTTGGCCAGGACCTGGGCCCAGGCCAGGTGGCAGAGGCTGGCGGCGCTCACGCCCAGTTCGCGCGCCTTCGCGCGAAGCCGCATCGACAGGCCGCGGTCCAGACGCAGGTGGGCCTCTTCGACCCGGGATCCGTCGCCGCGCACGTCCGTCAATCCGAAGGGCGCCGTGCCCTCCTCCACGTCACCCAGCATCTCCCGGAAGAAGACCTCATGTTCTTCCCGGCTCACAGCCAGCCGGGCCTGGGCCACCAGGTTGCGGAAGGGCAGCGGAGCCGGCAGTTCCTGGGCCTTCCCCAGCAGGTGCTCCTGGATTTCCGCGAGCATCACGTCCAGCGTGGTGTGGTCCCCCACGAGGTGGTGCTCCAGCATCAGCAGCAGCCAGCGCCCCTGGGCCTCGTCGCGGGCGGCGAAGAAGCGCATCATCGGCGCCGTCCCCAGGTCGATCCGGATCCGGCGCGGGTCGAAGCGCGCGAAGAGCTGTTCGGCGGCGTCCCCGGCAGAGGGATCAACGGCCACTTCTTCCACCGACAGGGGCGCCGAGCGCCACACCACCTGGACGGGTTCGGGCAGCCCATCCCAGACCACCGCCGTCCGCAGGATGTCGTGCCGGTCCACCACGCACCGAAGGGCCTCGAGGAAGGCGTCCAGCCTCTCCCGCCCCTCGAAAGAGAAGAGGCAGGACAGGAGGTAGGTGTCCCCCTGGGTGGCCATTAGGTGATGGAAGAAGATGCCCTCCTGCAGCGGGGCGAGGGGGTAGATGTCCTGGACGTTGGAAGCCCCTCCGGGGACGGTCTGGAGGATGCGCGCGATCTCCTCTTCGGACAGGTCCACCAGGGGAAGCAGGTCGGGGGTGATGGCCGAGCAGCCCGGGGGAATCAGGGAGGGGGGGGTCTGGAAGTTCGAGCTCCCCCCACGAATGGTCCTCGCGAGCTCGGCCAGGGTCGGGGTGCCGAAGAGGGCCCGGACGTCCGCCTTCATCCCCATCCGGCGCATGCGCTCGATCAGGGTCACCGCCGGCAAGGAATGCCCACCCAATTTGAGGAAGTTATCGTGGGGCCCAACGCGGTCCACCCCGGCAACGTCGGCCCAGATCCCGGCCAGCGCAGCTTCCAGCTCCCCCTCGGGGGCCTCGTAGGCCTGAAGGCCGTAGGCGGTCCCTTCCGGGACGGGAAGGGCCCGGCGATCCAGCTTCCCGTTCGCGGTGAGGGGCAGGGAATCCAGCCGCACGTAGGCCGAGGGCACCATGTAGTCCGGGAGGGAAAGTGCGAGATGCGCGCGCAGCGCCTCCACCCCCGCGGACGGCCCCTCGGCCCCCAGCACGTAGTAGGCCACCAGGCGCTTGTCGCCCGGATGATCTTCCCGGACGATCACCACCGCTTCCCGTACGGCTTCATGGGCCCCCAGACGGGCCTCGATCTCGCCGGGCTCGATGCGGAAACCGCGGATCTTCACCTGGGAGTCGTTCCGGCCCAGGAACTCGACGGTCCCGTCGGGCCTCCATCTCCCCAGGTCCCCGGTCCGGTACATCCTGGCCCCGGGCTCCGCGGCGAAGGGATTCTCGACGAAGCGCTCGGAGCTCAGCTCCGGCCGGTTCAGGTAGCCGAGCGCGACCCCGGCCCCTCCGATATGGATTTCACCGGCCACCCCCACGGGCACGGGTTCGCCGTAGGGATCCAGGATGTAGACCTGCGTGTTGGAGATCGGGCGGCCGAGGGGGATGCTTCGAGTCCCTTCGGGCACCTCCCGGATGAGGTGGGTGATGGCGAAGGTGGTCGTTTCGGTGGGGCCGTAGCCGTTCACGAGATGTTGGGGTGGGCCGTTGCGCAGCGCGCGCGCGATGATTTTGGGATCCAGCGCGTCGCCCCCGACGATGAGGTAGCGCAGCCTGGAAAAGGCCTCGCTCAGTTCGTCCACGTACTGATTGAAAAGCCCCACGGTCAGCCACAGGATGCTGACCCCGTGCCGCATCAGCGCGTGGCCGAAGCGCTTGGGGTCCAGGAGGTCCGAGCGATCGATCACGACGAGGCAGCCTCCGTTCAGAAGGGGGCCCCAGACCTCCATGGTCGTGGCATCAAAGGCCGGGTTGGCGGCAAAGGCCACCCTGTCGCCGGGTCCGAACTCCGCATAGCCACCGTTCAGCACCAGCCTTCCGATGGCCCGGTGGGGCACGAGGACCCCCTTGGGCAAGCCGGTGGATCCGGAGGTGTACATGACGTAGGCCGCGTCCTCGCTTCCGGCCGCCGCGCGGAGGTTCTCGGTCGTCGAAGGGGTCGGCACGGCCTCCTCGACGTCGACCCTCGCCGCCCCGATGCCTTCCGGAAGCTCCCAGCCCGCGGAGGCGACCAGGACCTTCGCCCCGCTGTCCTCCAGCAGGAAGGAGATGCGTTCGGCGGGGTGGGTCGGGTCGATGGGAACATAGGCCGCTCCGGCCTTGAGAATCGCGAGTTCGGCCACGACGAGTTCGATGGACCGCTCCATCAGCAGGGCCACCCGGTCGCCCCGGCGCACCCCGCGCTCCGCCAGGAGGTGCGCCAGCGCGTTGGCGCGAGCGTTGAGCTCCCGGTAGCTGAGCGTCCTTTCCTCGTCGAGCAGCGCCGCGGCCTCCGGCGCCCTTTCCGCCTGGGCCTCGAAGATCTCGTGAACGCAGGCGTCCTTGGGGTATTCAGCCGCCGTGGCGTTCCACTCCACCAGCACGCGCCGCCTTTCCTCCCCCGCCATCAGGGGCAGGCGGGCCACCGGGCGGGTATCGTCGGCGACCATGCCCTCCAGCAGGTTCCGCAGGTAGCCCAGGTGCCGCTCGATGGTGACCCGATCGAAGAGGGACGTCGCGTACTCCATCTCGCCGACGACGCGATCGCCCTTCTCCTGCAGCAGGAGGGTCAGATCGAACTTGGCGGTGGCTCGGGGATCCGAGGCGATGGGGCTCAGCTCGAGCCCCGACAGTTCGAGCCGCCCCTCCGGCTCCCCCTCCCAGGCCAGCATCGCCTGGAAAAGGGGGCTGTGGGCGAGGCTCCGGGCCGGGCGGACGATCTCCACCACCTGCTCGAAGGGAAGGTCCTGGTGGTCCTGGGCCGCCAGGGCCTGCTGCTTGACCCGATGGATCAGCTCGCCGACCGTGGGCTCCCCCGAAAGGTCCACCCGCAGGGCCAGCGTGTTCACGAAGAACCCGATCAACCCTTCGATCTCACCCCGGGTACGGTTGGCGACGGGCGCCCCCACGACCACGTCCTCCTGGCCCGAGAGGCGGCTCAGCAGCGCCCCCCACGCGGCCAGCAGGACCATGAAAAGCGTGGCCCCGTGCCGGCGCCCCAGGGCGCGGAGGCCGCGGGTCAGGGGCTCGTCGAGCACGAATTCCACCAGGGCCCCGGTGAAGTCCTGATGGGCCGGCCGAGGGTGGTCCGTGGGGAGGGTCAGAAGCTCGGTGACGCCCGACAGGGCGGCCCTCCAGTAGTCCGTCTGCCGCCGCAGGACGTCGCCCGCGAGCCAGTTCCGCTGCCAGGCCGCGTAGTCGGCGTACTGGAGCCCGAGCGGGGCCAAAGGATCGGCCTCGCCGGCCCGGAAGGCCCCGTACAAGGCGCTGAGCTCCTTGAAGAACACGGTCATGGACCAGCCGTCGGAGACGATGTGGTGCATGGTGATCAGGAGGACGTGCTCGTCCTCCCTTCGCCGCACGAGGATCCCCCGAACGAGGGGGCCTTTCTCCAGATCGAAGGGGGCGCGAACCTCCTGGGCGACGAGCCGATCGAGTTCGGCCTCCAGGTCCGCGTGGGGGTCCAGGCCCAGCTCCACCAGGTGGAAGGGGCGCTCTCCCTCCGGGGCGATGCGCTGCACCGGTTCCTCGCCGAGGAGGGCGAAGGTCGTGCGCAGGGCTTCGTGGCGGGCGAGGATGCGGTCCAGGGCCCGGCGGAGGGCCGGAACGTCCAGCCTCCCGCGCAGGACCCGGCCGCTGAAGAGGTGGTAAGCCTCGCTCCCCCCCTCCAGCCGGGCCAGGAACCAGAGCCGCCGTTGGGCGAAGGAGAGAGGGAGATGGCCTCGGCGATCCACCGGCAGGATGGGCGCGGGGCCCGCGGGCTGCTGCACGCCGCGGGTGGTCTTCAACAAGCGGAGCAGGCGCTCCTGCTCCTCGACCGTCAACGTTCCTAAGGCCTTCTCTTCCATATTCACTTTCTCGAACGGTGTCCCGAAATCAGTGGCGGCCGAGGGATCGGAAGCTCAGGCCCCGGCCTCGCTCAGGGCCTTCCGGAGCCGCTCCACTTCGAGGGGATCGAACTGGGCCAGCTGTGCCTGCCGGACCCGCTGGGCCAGGGCAGGCAGGACCGGAGCCACGAAAGCTTCCCCCAGCGTCCACGCCACCTCCAGGTCC
>CAYSXG010000198.1:0-6082 GCA_964434895.1 uncultured Solibacteraceae bacterium
ACCAGGGTCTCCACCTGGCGCTTGTTCTTCTCCACGCCACCGGCGTACTGGGCCTTGGCCGGGTCCATCTCCCACACCCGCCGGCGGGTCCGGACGTCCAGGATCCACCCCGTGTCCACCAGGGCCCGGCGGCTCCCTTCGCCCTGGGCGTAGACGTGCAGCGTGGCGGGCTTCTTCAGGCGGAAGGCCTGGCTCCACTCCCCTTCATCCCCGGTCTTGGTGAGGGAGAGCAACACGTTCTTCCAGAGCAGGGGCGCCGTGAAGACCCGCACTTCCGAGGCCGCGGCCCCCGGCACGAGGATGTCCATCCCGAAATGGCCCGCCTGGTCCTTCCAGCGCTCCAGGTCCGGATAGCCGAAGGAGCGGAAGAGGCCCCGCAGCCAGCCGTGGACGCCTTCGCCGTGGCCCACGTGATTCTCGTGATCGTCGAAATCCTCCTCCAGGTGGCGGCGGTCGATGTTCCGGCTCCAGTGGGTGAACAGGGAGTTCACGCCGAAGGCGTGGTTGCTGAAGTAGGCCTCGTAGCTCCCCTGGGGCAGGTCCAGGCGCAGGTCCGCCACCCGGTAGCGGCCGTCCCGGGGGGCGTTGGCGTAGTCCATCTGCCAGACCACCTCCCGGGTGGAGGCGTTCAGGATCCAGCCATAGGCGAAGGGGAAGCGATCTCCCATCCAGCGTTCCTCTCCCCCGGTCCCGCCCCCGGTGGCGCGGACGTGGACCTTCATGGCCCGGGGCAGGGTGAAGCCCTGATGGCGCACTTCCGTAGAAACGAATTCATGCAGGGAGACCACCGCCGCTTCCTGGGCGCCCAGGCAGGAAGGGAGCAGGCCCGCGGCCAGGCCCCAGGCGAGGCGAAGGGAGGGGCGCGGGGAGGGCTTCGTGGGACCGGGCATGGGGACTCCTGAGAGCTGGTCCCCATGGTAGGGCCCGCCCCCGCCCCCGGGGCCCCCTACCGGCGAACAGGGGGCTCGGATCGGCCACCGCTCCCTTTTCGCCGCCCGCCGCTCCAGCAGGCTCCTACATCCCCGCCCAGGCCCCCAGCACCTCCTGGGCCCGACGGATGGCGGCGTCGGCGCCGCCGGGGCCCAGGGCCAGGGTCACGGTGCCGTCGGGGGAGAAGGCGCCGTCCTTCTGCTCCCGCACCCAGGCCATGAGCTTGCCGGGATCGAGGGAGGTCTGGGGGCTCAGGCGCAGCCGGAGCTTTCCCTTATCCGATCCCACTTCGGAAAGGGCCAGGCGCTGAGCCGCCAGACGCACCTTGAGGAGTTCGAAGAAGCGGGCGCTCTCCTCGTCGTCGAGCGGGATGTGCCCGAAGCGGTCCTCCAACTCCAGCCGGTAGAGTTCCAGGTCCCGGTCCGTGCGCAGCCTCGAGACCCGCTTGTAGGCCACCACCCGCTCGCTGGCCTGATCGATCCAGCGCCGCGAAAGCTGGGCGGGTCCCAGGTCCAGCTTGACCTCGAAGGTCCCGGTGGGCTGGCCCTGCAGCTCCGCCAGGGTCTCGTCCAGGAGCCGGAGGTAGAGCTCGAAGCCGATGTCGTGGATCTGCCCGCTCTGTTCGCCCCCCAGCAGGTTGCCGGCCCCCCGGAGCTCCAGGTCCATGGCCGCCACCCGGAATCCCGAGCCCAGCTCCGAGAAGTCCTCCAAGGCCTGGAGCCGCTTCCTCGCCTCCTCGGTGATCTCCCCCTTGCCGGGGATCAGGAGGTAGGCGTAGGCCGGGACGTCGCTGCGCCCCACGCGGCCCCGCAGCTGGTAGAGCTGGCTGAGGCCGAAGGTGTCCGCCCGGTGGACGATGAGGGTGTTGGCGTTGGGCACGTCCAGGCCGTTCTCGACGATGGTGGTGGCCACCAGCACGTCCAGCCGCCCTTCCATGAAGGCGAGCATCACCTGCTCCAGGGCCTCGTCGCTGAGCTGGGCGTGGCCCACGCCCACGCGCGCATCGGGCACCAGGGCGCGGATCCGCTCGGCGATGCTCAGGATGCTCTCCACGCGGTTGTGCACGACGTAGATTTGGCCGCCCCTCCTCAGCTCGAACTGGATGGCCGAGGCGATGAGCTCGTCGCTCCAGGGCGCCACCACGGTCTCGATGGCCAGGCGGTTCTTGGGAGGGGTCTCGATGAGGCTGATCTCCCGCAGACCCGTCAGGCTCATGTGCAGGGTCCTCGGGATCGGCGTGGCGCTCATGGCCAGCACGTCCACGTTGGCCCGCAGCTTCTTCAGCTTCTCCTTGTGGGCCACGCCGAAGCGCTGCTCCTCGTCGATGACGACCAGGCCCAGATCCGCGAAGTGGGCCTTGGCGCCCAGCATCTGGTGGGTCCCGATGAGGATCTCCACCTTGCCGTCGGCGGCCTCCTGCTGGATCCGCTTGGCATCGGCCCTGTCCACGAAGCGGTTGAGCATCTCCACCCGCACCGGGAAGCCCTTGAAGCGCTCCTGGAAGGTCCGGTAGTGCTGGAAGCAGAGGATGGTGGTGGGGCAGAGCACCGCCACCTGCCGGCCTTCCAGGGCCACCTTGGCCGCGGCCCGCATGGCCACCTCGGTCTTGCCGAAGCCCACGTCGCCGCACAGGAGGCGGTCCATGGGCCGGTCGCTTTCGAGGTCGGCCTTGATGGCCTCCGAGGCCTCGATCTGGTCCTGGGTGGGTTCGAAGGCGAAGGTGGCCTCGAATTCCGCCATCTCCGGGCCGTCCGGCGGATAGGCCGTCCCCTTTTCGAGCTTGCGCTGGGCGTAGAGCTTCAGCAGCTCCTCGGCCATGTCCCGGATGGCCTTCTTGGCCCTCCGCTTCACCTTGGCCCAGGAGGCGCCTCCCAGCTTGTCCAGGGGCGGGACGGTCCCGTCCGGCGAGACGTAGCGCTGCACGAGGTCCGCCCGTTCCAGGCTGACGTTCACCCGGCCGTTGTCCGCGTAGCGGAGCTGGATGACCTCCTGCTCCTCCCCGCCGACGACGATCGCGCCGAAGCCGAGGAACTCGCCGATGCCGTGGTCCATGTGGACGATGCGGTCCCCGGCCCGGAGGTCCCGCAGGTCCGATAGGAAGGCCGAGGAGGTGCTGCGCTTGGGGGGCTGGGCCAGGGCCCTGCGGCCGAAGACCTCCCGCTCCGTGAGCACCAGCACCCGGGGCTCCTTGAGGTAGGCCCCCCCCGAAAGGGGCAGGTGCAGGGCGCGGCAGCCGGCCCCGGTGCCGTGGCCCTCGGGCAGGCCGTAGTCCCCCATCAGCTCCCGGAAGCGGTCCCTCATGCCCCGGGTGGAGCCCGCCAGGAAGATCCGGTGCTCCGTTTCCGCCAGCTCGTTCAGGTGGCCCGCCAGTTCCGAAAGGCGGCCCTGGAATTCGCGGGCGGGCTGGGCCTGGAAAGAGAGGGTGGCCTCGCTCTGCCATTCCGTGAGGTGGACCGTGGGACGGCTGGGATCCGCGGCCAGGAAGCGGTCCTCGAAGTCCGGACACACCACCCCGCCCCGACGCAGCACCGCCAGGCCCTCCTCGATGCGCCGGTGCTCCGCCTCCACCAGGCCCTGGGACCAGGCGGGGTCCAGCTTCACGCGCAGGCAGGGAGGCATCCAGTGCACCAGCTGGCCCGGGCTCTGGTCCAGCAGCGGGTAGAAGAGCTCCTCCCCCGGAAAGTGGCCGTGGGTCCGAATGCGGGTCCGCCGGAATTCCAGATCGTCCTCGGGGTCGGGGGTCTTCCCGGCCCGGGACTGCACGGCCCCCAGCAGGGGAGAGCCGTCCCCCCGGGCCCCTTCGTAGCGGAGATAGAGGGTGACGGCCTCCAGCTCGGCGCCCGTGCGCCGCTGCGTGTCGGGGTCGAAGGGGCCGATCTTCTCCAGCTCGTCTCCGAAGCATTCCAGACGCAGCGGGGTGTCCAGCTGGTCCGGCCAGAGATCCACCACCAGACCCCGGGCGCTGAATTCCCCGGGGCTCGAGGCCAGTTCCGTCCTTCGGTACCCCAGGGCCACAAGGGTCTCCAGCAGCAGCTCCCGGGGCACCTCGGCCCCTTTGCGAAGCTCCAACTTCTGCTTCTGGAACCAGGTGGGATGAGGCAGCTTCTCCAGGGGCGCCAGGGGGCCCGTGACGAGGACCTGGACGCGGCGCTCCAGGAGCCCGATGAGGGTGGAGAGGCGCTCCCGCAGGACCATGCCCGGCGGGCTCGATTCGCCGCCGGCGTAGGGGGCCATGCCCGGGAAGTAGGCCACGCCGGCCTCCGGCAGGAGCACCCGGAGATCCTGGGCCAGGGACTGGGCCTCCGCCTCGCTGGGGGCCTCCGCCCACAGGCTCTGGGGCCGCCCTGAACCCGCCACCGCCCGGGCCAGGAGCAGGGCCAGGGCCTGGGGCTGGGTCCAGCGCAGCCGGGCGCCGGGCTGGAGGGCCGAGGCGGGCCCCTCCATCAATCGGAGCAGTTCCTGCAAAGAACCCAGATCGTGCGCGTCCATGAGGGACCAGTGTGCCTCAAGCGTCGACGGGATCAGGTCGAAACCCGCAGATGACCCTTCGGCTTCGTGGGGAGGATCCAAGTCTTTTTTCCAGCTCGGGGTCCTTGCGTGGAGGCTGAATCGGCGGGCGGCCTGAAAAGGCCATCACCATTCATCACCGGTTCAAAAAGGCGCCGACCGGTGATACACGGTGATGAACGGTGATGGCGCCTCCCCGCCAGCGCCGTCCCTCGGGAGGCACATGCGCCGCTTTCTGTGGTCCCTCTTGTTCCTGCCCCTCGCCTACGCCCGGCTCGCGGCCCAAGTCACCTTCAGCCCCGCGGCCCAGGCCCTGGTGCATCGAGCCTTCGCGGACCTGCCTCCGGACCGTCCCCTGGTGGACGTCCACGCCCACCTGGTGGGCAACGGCCGGGGCCCTTACGGCATCGAGGTCCATCCCCGCCTGCTCGGCTGGAGGCATCCCCTGGACCGGGCCAAGGCCCTGGCCTACCTGGCCGCCGCCGGGGTTCCCGACGACGCGCATTTCGACGACGCCTACGTGGAAAAGCTCATGGAAAGGGCCCGGGGCTTCGGCCATCCCCTCCGGATCCACCTGCTGGCCATGGACCGCAACTACCGGCCCGATGGCACCCCGGACCCGGCCCACACGGAGTTCTACGTGCCCAACGAGCGGGTGGTGGCCCTCGCCGGGGAGCATCCGGACCTCTTCGTTCCCGTCGTTTCCGTGAACCCCAACCGCCCGGACGCCCTGGAGGAACTGGGAAAGTGGGCCGCCCGCGGCGTGCGCTTCCTGAAATGGCTGCCCAACGCCCAGGGCATCGACCCTTCAGATCCCCGCCATGACCGCTTCTACGACCGGCTGCGGGAACTGCGGATCACCCTGCTCACCCACGCTGGGGAAGAGCAGGCCGTGAAGGCCAAGGAGGCCCAGGCCCTGGGGAACCCCCTGAGGCTGCGGCGGCCCCTCGACCACGGCGTGACGGTCATCGTGGCCCACTGCGCCAGCCTGGGCACGAACGAGGACCTGGACCACCCGGGTCGAAGGGCCTCCAACTTCGAGCTCTTCCTGCGGCTCATGGACGAGCCGAACTACCGAGGGCGCCTCTTCGGGGACATCTCCGCCCTGACCCAGATCAACCGCCTGCCGGACCCCCTCCTCGCCGTGCTCCGGCGGCCCGACCTGCAGGCCCGCCTGGTGAACGGCAGCGACTATCCCCTGCCGGGCGTGAACGCGATCATCTGGACCCGCTACCTGGCCCTCAAGGGCCTGATCACCTGGAGGGAGCGGCGGGCGCTGAACGAGATCTTCCGCGCCAACCCCCTGCTCTTCGACTTCGTCCTCAAGCGCACCCTCAGGGACCCCGAGACGGGGGCGCGCCTTCTCCCCTCCGTGTTCCTCGGCCTTCCGGGCTAGGGCGCCTCGCTTCTCAGATTTCCCTCACTACCCATTCCCGGGGAACCAGGACCCGGTCCCACCAGACGCCCTGCTCGCTGCGCTTGCCCACCGCCAGGAACATGCTCACCTCGGCTCCCCGGCCCAGGCCCAGCAGGCGCTTGGCCCGCCAGGGGTCGAAGCCCTCCATGGGGCAGCTGTCGTAGCCCTCGGCCCTTAGAGGGTGTTTTAAAAATCCCGCGAGCCGCGACGGAGGCCAGCCGGGATGCA
>CAYSXG010000199.1:0-6064 GCA_964434895.1 uncultured Solibacteraceae bacterium
CCCCCCCGTTCCAGGCCCTGCTGGGCCTTGGCCCGGTAGGCCTCCCCCCAAAGCTTGCCTACGGTCTACAGCTCCGGGCCGTTGGCGAAGGTGCTGCGGTACTGCTGGGCCAGGGCCAGGGCCCGGCCCCATTCCGAGGCCTGCACCGCCAGGCGGAGCTTGAGCACCAGAGCCCGGCGGCCGGGATCGCTGTTGGTGGTGATGCCCTCGAGCTCGGCGATGAGCCGCTCCGGGGCCGGAAAGGCCCGGCGGATGCGGTCCGAGAGCTTGCCGTCCGCCATGAGGGTGGCCAGGGCCAGGCGGGCCTCGTTGGCTTCGGGGGATTTGGGGAAGTCCCGGATCATCGCCCGCAGGGCCTGGGCCGATTCCCGGCTCTGGCCCGCGGCGCCGAGCACCCGGCCCCAGTCCAGCTCCACCCGGGGCAGCAGGGGGCCGTTCTTGTAGGTCCGCAGGTATTCCCGATGGAAGGCCTCCGCCCTTTTGCGGTCGCTGTTGGCGGCGGCCACCTCGAACATGGCCACCAGCCCCCGCTCCGAAGGGTGCTCCTGGGACGGAAGGGGGTGGAGGGTGTCGAGGATCTCGAGGCCCTCCTTGGCCCGGTCCTGCTCGGCCAGGGCCCACAGCAGCATCTCCTGGGCCCGCCGCTTGGTCTCCACGGGCTGCTCGGAGGCCAGCACCCGCTTGAGGCGCTGCTCGGCCTCCGGCAGGCGCTTATGGTCCAGGGCCTCCTCCGCCAGCACCACCTGGGCCGCTTCCAGGTAGAGGCTTTGGGGGAAGGCCTTCTCCAGCTTCCTCAGGGTGTCCGCGGCCTCCCGGACCCGGCCCAGGCGGTCCTGGAGGACCCCGATGGCGAAGAGGACGATCTCCCGCTCCGGAGCCTTGGAGCCCCGGAAGACGTGGCTTGAGAGGCGCTGGAGGGCCGTCTCCCGGTCCCCGGCGGCCACCAGGACCAGGGCCCGCTGGGCGTAGGTGGCCGCCTGGGCGTCGCTCATGCGCTCCTCGCCAGCCCCCAGCAGGGCGGGGAGGGCCCAGGCCAGGGCCCCGGCCCTACGGGCCCAGGGGGCGTTTCTCAAGGCCTCGCTCCAGGACATGGAGCCTTCCGATCAAACTTTGATCCGGGATAGCAGGGAAGATTTTGCCGATTCGAACTGGTCTTCGGAAAGCAGACCCCGGGCCCGCAGGCCCGCCAGCCGCTCCAGGTCCCCCAGGACGTTGCCGTCCCCGGTGGCGGGCAGGATGGGGGAGATGCGCTGGGCCAGCATCTCCATGCGGCCCAGGGTGCCCTCCATCTGCTCGATGCGGGCTTCCAGGGTCTTGACCTGGGCCTTCAGGTCGTCCCGCTGGTGGATCAGGATGGAGCGCTCCAGCAGGCGGCGCAGGGTGTTGCGGAACTGGTCCACCTGGATGGGCTTGGTCACCAGGTCGAAGGCCCCCTGGTCCATGGCTTCCGTGGCCTCCCGCACGCTGCCGAAGCCCGTGAGGATGAGCACGGTGGCGCTGGGGTTCAGGGCCAGGGCCTGGCGGAGCACCTCCATGCCGGAGCGGCCGGGCATCACGAGGTCCGTCACCACGAAATCGTAGGGGGGCCTCGCCGCCCGCAGAAGGGGCATGGCCTCCTCCGCGGAGCCGGCGGCCTGGATCTGGAAGCCCTCGGACTGCAGCAGGGTGCCCACCGTGTCCCGGAGGAAGGGGTCGTCGTCCACCAGCAGCAGCCGGGGGGCGGGGAGGTGGGCGGGGACGACGGGTGAGAAGGGGCCACCGGTTCCTTCAACATCGTGTCGGCCGGCAGGGCGTTTTTCTCCACCCCCTGGAGCCGTGATTCCGTTCGAGCCGCCCCAGCCCGACCGGCGGTGGTGGGGGGCTAGGCAGAACTTTATCCCGGGTAGGCAGAAAAAGCGAGGCGTGCCCACCCCCCAATTCGTGCGTCAGGGGGCAAGGAAGGTTCCGGGATCCTTCGGGCAGGGACTGCCCTCAGGCGGCCCCCCGCAGGCGGTACACGTAGGCCAGCACCTGGGCCACGGCCTGGTAGAGCTCCCGGGGGATGGGCTGGTCCACCTTCACGGCGCGGTAGAGGCTGCGGGCCAGGGCCACGTTCTCCACGAGGGGCACCCCGGACTCCCGGGCCTTCTTCTTGATCTGCTGGGCCAGGAAGTCCAGGCCCTTGGCCACGCAGAGGGGGGCCGCCGTGGAATCGTCGTAGCGCAGGGCCACCGCCACGTGGGTGGGGTTGGTGATGACCACGGTGGCCTTGGGCACCTCCACCAGCATGCGCCGGCGGGCCGCCGCCATCATGAGGCTGCGCTGGTGGCCCTTGATCTCGGGGCTGCCCTCGGCCTCCTTGGCCTCGTCCTTCACCTCCTGCTTGGTCATCTTGATGGAGTCCTCGAACTGGTAGCGCTGGTAGAGGAAGTCCCCGAAGGCCAGCACCAGCATGGCCAGCATCACGTTCCGGTAGACCAGCAGCAGGGTCTCCTGCAGCACGTGGACGCCCTGGGGCAGGGGCAGGCGCAGGGTGGAGAGCAGGAGGGGGATGCGGGGGGAGACCACCAGCCAAGCCACCCAGGCGAAGAGCAGGAATTTCAGGACGCTCTTGAGGAATTCCACCGCCGAACGGAGGGAGAGGAGGCGCTGGAAGCCGGCCACGGGGTTGAGGCGGCCCAGGCGGGGCGTCAGGGGCTTGGTGTTGACGTGGAAGCCCCGCTGGGCGAACTGGACCCCCAGGGCCACCAGGAGGTTCAGGGCCAGGAAGGGCAGCAGGATGCGCCCCAGGACGCCCGCGCAGTCCAACACCAGGACCCCGAGGTCGTCCAGGCTCACGACCCCGGGCCGGGCCCGGCGGAGGAAGTGGACCATCTGCTGGCCCAGGAGGGCCAGGGTGGTGGAGCCCAGGGCCGTGAAGAGGAAGAGGTTGCCCCAGAGCAGGAGGGTGGCGTCGAAGTCGGCGCTCTTGGGGAAGCTGCCCTCGTCCCGGGCCTTTTGGCGGCGTTTCTCGGTGGCCGGCTCGGTGCGCGAAGGGTCCCGGGCCACGGCCTACCTCAGGACGTCCAGGGCCAGCCGGGGGACCCGCTCGAAGAGGGGGGCGATCCAGGCCGGGAATTCGCGCAGCACGTAGCCCAGGAGGACGAGGCCCAGGCCGATCTTGAGGGGGAAGACCAGCTGCATGAGCTGGAGCTGGGGCATGAGCTTGCCCGAAAGGCCCTGGATGAGGTCCACCACCACCAGCACGATGAGGACGGGCATGGCCAGCTGCAGGCCCCTGGCCAGGAGCTGGCCCAGGATAGCCACGAGTTCGGGCACGTGGAGGGGGAAGCCCGAGCCCATGGGCAGGGTGCGGTAGCTTTCGGCCAGGCCCAGGATCAGCTGGTGGTGGAGGCCCAGGGCGAACATCAGCAGGAGGCCCACCTGGCCCAGGAGGGCCCCGGAAACCGAGGCCGCCTGGGCGTTCACCGGATCGACGATCTGCATGAAGGTGAAGCCCATCTGGGTGTCCATGGCCTGGCTGCCGAAGGCCACGGCCTCCAGGACCCAGGCGGCCATGGTGCCCATGAGGCTGCCCACCGCGAATTCCATGGCCAGGACCGCCATCAGGTCCCAGATTCCCGTGGGCCACTGCTTCAGCGGGGGCACGGCGGGCAGGAGCAGCAGGGAGAGCAGGGCCGCCAGGGCCCCTCGGGCCCGGAGGTTCAGCCGCTCCTGGCCCAGGCCTGGGAAGGTGGCGAGCAGTCCCGTGACCCGCGCCAGCACCAGGATCCAGAGGCTCACCTTGGCCGAGGTGAAGGCCCAGACGCGGGGATTCTGGATCAGGCCTTCCACGGAGGGCCTACTTCCATTGCCGGGCGACGTGGGCCGTGGAGGTGAACATGCGCTCGGTGAAGCGGGTCATGGTGCGCATCATCCAGGGAAAGCTGATGACCACCACGGCCATGACCGCGATGGCCTTGGGCACGAAGGCGATGGTCTGGTCCTGGAGGCTGGTCACCACCTGGAAGACCGAGATGACGAAGCCCACGACCATGGACATGACGAGGGCCGGCGCCGCCACCATCAGGGCCGTGGTCAGCGCCTCCCGGGCGATCTGCGTGATGAGGAGTTCGTTCATCCGGTGTATCCCTTCACCAGGGAGCCGATGATGAGGTACCAGCCATCCACCTCCCGACTCCGAGAGCGAAGCGAGCGGGAGCGCTGTCCGCGGCGCGATAGGAGGGAGCTGGTGGCCCTCGGAGGAGGAAGCTCGTTCATCCGGTGTACCCCTTCACCAGCGATCCGATGATGAGGTACCAGCCATCCACCTCCCGACTCCGAGAGCGAAGCGAGCGGGAGCGCTGTCCGCGGCGCGATAGGAGGGAGCTGGTGGCCCTCGGAGGAGGAAGCTCGTTCATCCGGTGTACCCCTTCACCAGCGATCCGATGATGAGGTACCAGCCATCCACCAGCACGAAGAGCAGCACCTTGAAGGGCAGGGAGATGACCACGGGGGGGAGCATCATCATGCCCATGCTGAGCAGCACCGAGGCCACCACCATGTCCACGATGAGGAAGGGCAGGAAGATCATGAAGCCGATCTCGAAGGCGGTCTTGAGCTCGCTGATGAGGAAGGCCGGGAGCACCACCTCCATGGGCACGTCCGCCTTGGTCTGGGGGGCCGGGGCCTTGGCGATGCGTAGGAAGAGGCTGAGGTCCTTCTTCCGGGTGTAGCGCAGCATGAAGGCCTTCAGGGGGGCTGCGGTGCGCTCCATGGCCTGGTCCACCGTCAGCTCGTTGCGGTTCAGGGGCACCAGCACCGTCTGGTTGATCTCCCTCGCCGTGGGGGCCATGATGAAGAAGGTGAGCACCAGGGAAAGGCTGATGAGCACTTGGTTCGTGGGGGTCTGCTGGGTGCCCATGCCCTGGCGAAGGAAGTACATCACCACCACGATGCGGGTGAAGCTGGTGGCGGTGATGAGCACCGTGGGGGCCAGGGTGAGGACCGTGAGGAGGAGCACCGCCTGGAGGCTGGCGCTGAGGGCCGGTCCCTGGAGCGGCTTGCCGAAGTTCACGGACACCGAGGGCAGGGCCCCGGCGGGGTCCTGGGCGTAGGCAGCGCAGCCCGCGAGGAGCAGGGCCAGGAAAAGGAAGCGCCCGAGCCGGCTCAAGACCGCTCCCCCTTCAGCAGGGCCTCGGCGTCCCGCACCGCCACTGGGTGGGGCAGGTCCAAGTGGCCTCGGAGCTCCTCGTCGAAGGCGGGGGCGGGGCCCGTGGGGAGCCCGTCCAGGCGGGCGAGCAGGGTGACGCCCTGGGGCGTCAGGGCCAGGAGGAAGCGCTCCTCCTCGCAGTTCAGGATGGATACGAAGCGGCGCTCCCCCAGGGCCAGGGTCTCCTCCACCCGGAGCCGGCCGCCGCCGCTGCCGGGCAGGCGCCCCTGGCCCCACTTCTTCAAGGCCCAAAGGCCCCCGCCGGCCAGGCCCAGGACGATGAGGAGGGAGCCCAGGGTGCGCCATCCGGAGGGCTCGGGGGCGGGGGGGCCCTGCGTCGGTTTTCCGTCGTCGAGGTTCAGGGGCTGCTGGAGCTCCTGCTGGCTGGGGGTGGGGGCCGGGGCCTGACCCTGGGCCCGGAGCCCAAGGCCCACAAGCAATAGCAACGCCACCAGCACCCGACGACCCACGCCAATCTCCCGACAGGACCCGGGAAAAGGGAAATCCCCGTGCCACCCGACAAGAAGGGGTGGAGTTCGGGACGGGATGGGCGCACCATCTTCCCCGATTCCCATAACCAGGAATGGAGGTGTCCCGTGGCGGCGTTCAACCTCTCCATCAACGGGCGGTCCCGGGCCGCGGAGGCGGCGCCGGACACGCCCCTGCTCTGGGTGCTGCGGGACCACCTGGGCCTGACGGGCACCAAGTTCGGATGCGGCCTGGGCGTCTGCGGCGCCTGCACGGTGCTCGTGGACGGCGAGGCGAAGCGCTCCTGCCAGATCCCGGTGTCCTCCCTCGGGGCGGAGAAGATCACCACCATCGAGGGCCTCGGCGGCGGCCATCCGGTGCAGAAGGCCTGGATCGCCGAGGACGTGGCCCAGTGCGGCTACTGCC
>CAYSXG010000200.1:0-6000 GCA_964434895.1 uncultured Solibacteraceae bacterium
TCAGCAACACGGGCGGGACCTCCCTGCCCGTGCGCAGCCTGGCGGACGCCCTCCTCCAGCAGGGGGGCGGCTACCGCATGGTGGTTCCGGCCACCACCCGGCTGGACGGCTCGGCGGTCAGCAATTGGGGCGTGGAACTGCCGGGGACCGACCCCGCCCGCCCCGTGGACGACGCCGTCAGGTCGCCCTACGTGGGCTTCATGGGGGCCGAACCCGCCGGGGACTCCCTGGACAGCCACTGCAGCCTGGGCCTCCTGCCCCTGGATGGGGATACCTTCGCCGTCGCCACGGACGTCCAGCGCTCCCTGGACGAGAACCATCCGCGCTTCGCCCACCGCGTCGTGACCGGGAGCCTTCCGGTTTCCTCCCTGGGGCCCAACCAGTCCATGACCTTTTCCCGCCGCCTCTACGTGCTCGGCGGCTCCACCCTATCCACCAGCGAGCCCGCCCAGCTCACGGGCCTGTTCAACGCCATGATCACGGACCGGTCCACCCTCCGCACCCAAAGCGTGGGCCTGGTGACCTACGACACCTTCGGCACCGCCCTTCCGAAGGGCCCCCTGCCGGCGGAGGTCCGGTGGGAGCGGGACGCTGGCAACGGCTCCTGGGTCCTGGAACGGGTGGACTGGGGCGAGGGGACCGAAAACATTTCCGCAACCGCCTCCGGCACCACCCGTCAGACGATCCTGTTGCCCGTGGGCACCTATCGGGTGACGATCCGGAACCGGGACCAGCAGACCCTGATGACGAGCTTCACCAACCTGCTGGACACGACCCGCCCCGAGCTGGCCACGCCCCTGACCGTGACGAAGGACCTCACCTTCGCCATCAACGAAAGCTTCGCCCCGGAGCGCGCGGAACTGGTGATCAACGGCATCCAGGAGCACAACAAGGTCACCGCCCACGCCTTCAGCAACCGCCAGGCCGGCGGAGCCTTCACGGTCCTCCAGCCCTACCGCTTCACCTGGGCCGGACGGGAGGGGACCGCGGACCCCAACTTCCGGCGCAGCCGTGGCCTCGGCGGGGCCTTCGACGCGCTCTCCCAGCAAAAGATCATCGCCGGGAGCAACTACGGCACCTATCAGTTCAAGGGGGGGAATTCCGTCTTCGGGACCTCCTTCAGGACCACCAGCCAGGCGGTCGCCTCCTTCCTCCCCGGGAAGTACACGGTCTTCGGGACCCGGGGCCCCCTGGGCCGCCTCGATTCCGTCGATTTCGAGGCCTTCGACGGCCAGCCCCTCAACCAGCACGATTTCATCGTCTTCGCCGCCCCCCTCCCCACCGGCTGGACCAGCCTGGACCTGCCCGGCCCCTCCCAGGCCACCCAGGGCGGCATGCTCCCCGGGGAGCAGCTCTCCTCCGCCCTGGCCGAAGGGGTCCAGGTGGTGGTCCGCACGGAAGTGGACCGCCTGGTGGACGCCACCGCGAGCCGGGACGACCTGCGCCTGGAATTCCTGTCCACGGCCCTCCTGGATTCGGACCGGGCGGTCGTGGGGGACGATCCCTTCGTCGTGGCGGGGAGGTCCTCGACCCTGGGGGCCTACGGAACCGTCACCGCCCTCTACACCCCCTCCCCCACCACCGGCCGCTACGCCGGGGCCCGCCCCTCCAAGGGCTGGACCCTCGCGGATTTCCTCGCCCAGGCGGAGGGGAAGTACAACGTCGTCCATCGGCCCCGGGGGCCGAAGGGCCTCTTCACCCTGAAAAACTTCAATCGGACCGTGCCCCTCGGCACCGGCTCCAACGCCTGGTGGACCGCCACGGCCCCCGAAAGCGCCGGCCGGACCCAGGGCTCCTTCGAGGCCCTGGAGCTGCTGCGGGCCGAAGGCTTCGATCCCGCGGACCCCACCTCTTGGTTCCAGGAGTTCCAGGCGGTGCGCGCCGACTGGTTCGCCCTCCTCAAGCAGCAGACCCCCAGCTCCTTCACCAAGGGCCTGGGCCTGAGTTCGGCCATGTTCAGCCTGGACACCCCCGTGGGTCAGGCCCGCACCTACCTCAAGCTGGGCACCACCACGCCGACCCAGGCGGACCAGAGCGCCATCCAGCACGCCCTCCTCGCGGGGAACGCGGTGGCCTCCACGGGCCCCCTCCTGGACGTGAGCGTCAACGGCGCGGGCCCGGGCGGCTCCGCCAGCGCCAGCGGGGGGGCGGTGACGGTGACCATCAACCTCTACGCCCCGGACTGGGTGCCCGTGGACGAGGTCCGCATCGTGGTGAACGGCGCGGTGGTCCAGACCCTGGACCCCTCGACCTTCACGGCCTCGGGCACGGATTTCCGGCTGCGCACCGCCTCGGTGAGCCTCAACCTCCCCACGGCCAAGGACGCCTTCCTGGTGGTGGAGGCGGGGGTTCCCCTGTCCACCACCGGCGCCTACCGCCCTGGCACGCCCTGGGCCAAGGTCATGAAGGGCATCTATCCGGTGGCCGTCACCAACCCGGTCTTCCTGGACCTGAACGGCGGCGGCTACACGGCGCCGGGCCTGTAGGGGGGGCCATGGCGGAGGGCTGGGCCCAGGAGCGCGAGGTCGCCCGGCTGCCGGAGGATCCGGAGGCCGAGCGCTCCCTCCTGGCCACCTGCTGCGCCCCGGGGAACGAACCCCTGGCCGCCGAGGTCATCTACACCCTCAGCGCCGAGGACTTCGTCAGCCCGGCCCATCGGGCGGTCTTCGGGGCCCTGCGCCGGCTCCTGGAGGCCCGCCTGGAGGTCAACGCCCTCACTCTGAGGGACGTGCTGGACCAGGAGGGAGAGCTGCCCAAGGTGGGGGGCTACACGGGGCTCCTGGAGCTCCTGGCGGCGGAGGAGGTGGGGCGGCCCCAGATCCTGGCGGACCTTCTGCGCCGCAAGCGCAAGCTGCGCCAGCTCATCCGCATCGGCGCCCAGGTGGTGAGGCAGGCCACCGAGGAGGAGCAGCATCCGGACGCCCTGGTGGAGGCCACCGCCGCGGACCTCTACAAGCTGGCCCAGGGGGAGGAGCGCGCCCGGGGCCTGGAGCATATCGGAAGGGTGGCCGGCGAGGCCTCCCAGCGCCTCCTGGACCGCCTCAACGGCCAGGGCTCCACAGGACTCCGGGTCCACTTCTCCCGCCTGGACCAGATCACCCAGGGCTTCCAGCCGGGCAACCTCATCATCCTCGCCGCCCGGCCCGGCATCGGGAAGACGGCCCTGGCCCTCAACTGGCTGCTCCGGTCGGCCCTCCACGGCGGCGCGGTGGGGGCCTTCTTCAGCCTGGAAATGAGCAACGAGGAGGTCTTCGGCCGCCTGCTCTCGGCCCACGCCCGGATCAACATGAAGCAGGTGCAGGCGGGGGGCTTCGACGCCCGGGTCCAGGCGGACATCCTGAGGGCCCGGGACGAGCTCATCAACCTGCCCCTCTTCATCAACGACATGGCCAGCATCACCGTGCCCCAGATCATCGCCATGGTGGATCGGCACCTGAGCCAGGCGAACCAGAAGCTGGACCTGCTCATCATCGACTACCTCCAGCTCCTCTCCAGCCCCGAAGGCAGCCGGGCCGCCAGCCAGAACGAGGCCACCCGCGTCGGGGAGATCTCCCGGGGCCTGAAGCTCCTGGCCAAGGACCACGGCATCCCCGTGGTGGTGCTCTCCCAGCTCAACCGCCAGGTGGAGCAGGGCCAGGGCCGCAAACCCCAGCTCTCGGATCTGCGGGACTCCGGCGCCATCGAGCAGGACGCCGACATCGTCATGTTCATCCACCGGAAGATGCGTCCTGTCCAGGAGGGGGAGGAGCCCGACCGCACGGCGGAACTGCTCATCGCCAAGCACCGCAACGGCCCCACCGCCACCATCCCCCTCTACTTCGAAGGGGAGTACGCCACCTACCGGGAGCTGGAGCGCGATACGGGATCGGCCTTCTGATGGCCACCCGCAAGCGCAAGGCCCCCCCCACCGGCCCCGTCTCCATCCGCCTCCTGAGCGCGGCCCGGGTGGAGGCCCTCGCCCGGGGCCTGGCGACCTTCCTGCAGGAGCCCCTGGCCCTGGACGCCGAGCGCCTGGACCGGGCCATGGCCTACCCCTACGACGCTTCCTCCCTGGGTTCGGCCCAGGGGCCGGGGGACTGCCGGGCCCAGGCGGCCCTCCTGATCCTCGGCTTCCGGGACCAGCGCCCGGCGGGCCCCCTGGATCCCCCGACGGCCTTCCTCGCGGCCCTGGCCCTGCTGGACCTCAACGGATTCGGGCCCGAGGACGTCCCCTACGCGCAGATCGGGGAGGCCTTCCTGAACCTGGGGGCAGGGCGGGCCCTGGATGGCAAGGAGCACGGGGAGGCCGAGGCCCTCTTCGCCTGGTTGCAGGAGTGCAGCCGCCCCCTGCCGGACCGCCAGGTCCCCCTGCCCCTGGCCGCCCTCAAGAGGCTGGTGGAGCGGCAGGGCTGCCGCCTGGAGGCCGGCGGCGAAGGCGTTCAGGTCCTGCGTCCCTCGCCGGAGTCCGGGGCCCGGCCCTGGCCCCTCCGGCTCGTGACCCGCTCCGCCTGGGAGCCGATCCACCGGCTCCCGGACCCGGGGGAGGGCCTCGTGGGCGCGGGGGCCATGCGGGAGCTGCGCCGGGCCTGCGGATGGGAGGGGATCCCCTTCTACGACGACGAGGCCTGGCAGGAGGGATGGATGAGGCACTACCGGCATCTTTGGCCCCGCCTTCGGGAGGCGTGGGCATGACGGCCTGGCTGCTCCCCCTGCTCGCCCTGGTCTGCCTGATGCCCGGAGGCCAGGACCTCCCAGGCCTTCGCCTGCCCTGGCCCTCGGTGCCCTCCTGGGCGGCCCTGCTGGGGGGCATCGCCCTGGCCCTGGGCCCCGGCCATCCCCACGGCGGGCGCACCAAGGCCCTCACCCCCAAGCTCCTCTCCTATTCCGTGGTGGGCCTCGGGGCCGCCATGAACCTCCGGGTCGTGGCCCAGGTGGGCCTCCAGGGCTTCGGCTACACCCTCGCGGGCATCGGCCTGGCCATGGGCCTGGGCCTGGGCCTGGGGCGGCTCCTGGGCGTCCGCACCGTCACCGCCACCCTCATCTCCGTCGGGACCGCCATCTGCGGGGGCAGCGCCATCGCGGCCGCGGCCCCGGTGCTGCGGGCCGAGGACGAGGACGTGAGCATGGCCCTCGGCACCGTCTTCCTCCTGAACGCCTCCGCCCTCCTGCTCTTTCCCCTCGTGGGCCACGCCCTCCACATGGGGGAGCGGCCCTTCGGCCTCTGGGCGGCCCTGGCCATCCACGACACCAGCAGCGTGGTGGGGGCCGGGAGCAGCTACGGCCCCGAGGCCCTGATGGTGGCCACCACCACCAAGCTGGCCCGAGCCCTCTGGATCGTGCCCCTCACCCTGGCCCTGGGGGCCTGGGTGGCCCGGAGGGAGCACCTGGACGGGGCCCCCAAGGCCTCCGCCAAGCGCCCCTGGTTCATCCTCGGCTTTCTGGCCGCCGCGGCGGCGGTAACCTTCCTGCCGGTCCTCCGGGCCCCGGGCCAGTGGGTCTCGGCCCTGGCCCGGCGGAGCCTGGTCCTGACCCTCTTCCTCCTGGGCTGCGGCATCAGCCGGCCGGCCTTGGCCAAGGTGGGCCTCCGTCCCTTCCTGCAGGGCGTCCTGCTCTGGCTGCTGGTGGGGGCGGGCACCCTGGGAGCCATCCGGATGGGGTGGGTGCATTGAGGTCCTTCCACCTCAATCGGTTAGGCTTTAGGATTCCCCCCCGGCTCTCCGAAGAGTTCTTGGCCCCATGTCCACCGACCCCCAACGCATCGGACGCTACGTCGTCAAGCGCCCCCTGGGCGAAGGCGGCATGGGCACCGTCTACCTGGCCGTGGACCCCATGCTGGAGCGCCAGGTGGCCGTCAAGGTGGTGCGGGCCACGGGGCAGCTAAAGGAGGACACCCTCGCGCGGTTCCGCCAGGAGGCGGTGATCAGCGCCCAGCTGACCCATCCCAACGTCGTCATGGTCCACGACGTGGGGGAGGAGCCGGGCCTGGGTCCCTTCATGGCCCTGGAATTCGTGGAGGGGCAC
>CAYSXG010000201.1:0-5981 GCA_964434895.1 uncultured Solibacteraceae bacterium
GGGCCTGGTCGCCTGCGTGTCTGCCCTGGGACTGAACCTGGCGGGTTCCGTGGCCCTCTCCCCGTGGGTGCCCCCTGAGCGGCGGTGGCTCATCCTGCTGGCCATCCTGTTTTCGACGGGGGTGGGCCTGGTCCTGCACCGGCTCTTCGGGACCCTCTTCCACCGCCTGGAACAGCTGGACCTCAAGCGGACCCTGCTGGCCCGGCAGCGGGCGCGGCTGGTGCGGGAGCTGCGCCAGGCCCTGGCCCAGGTGAAGACCTTGGGGGGCCTCATCCCCATCTGCGCGGGCTGCAAGTCCATCCGCAACGACCAGGGCTACTGGGAGGGGGTGGAGACCTTCCTGGAGCGCAACACCGACGTGGGCTTCACCCACGGCTACTGCCCGGCCTGCGCGGAGCGGCTGCGGGCGGAGTTCGAGGAGCTGGGAAGGGAGGGGCGGGGGGAGGGCGGTGCCTCACCCGCCGCTGACCGGGGGCATTAGGGCCACCTCGTCCCCCTCCCGCAGGGGGGAGGAGGGGGGGGCGAAGGCCTGGTTGACCGCCAGCAGGGCCTCCTTGGGCAGGGCCTCGAAGCGCTCCTGGGCCAGCAGTCCCGCGAGGGTGGCGGGCTCGGGCAGGGGCAGCTCCAGGCGCTCGAAGCCCAGGAGGGAGCGGTAGCGGGCGAAGGCGAGGACGGTGAGCATGGTTTCAGGATGCCCGGGAGGGGGTCCGTCGGGCTCCAGATCGTGACCTTCGCTACTTGCCCTCCCCGCCCTTGAAGGCCTGTTTGATCCCGCGGCCGGTCTCCTTGGCCCCTTCGGCGATGCCCTTGCCCATGGTCTTGGCCCCCTTGCCGATGGCCTTGCCGCCGGCCTTGGCGGTGCGGCCGACGGCCTTGCCCCCCTCCTTGAAGCCGTGGCCCACCTGCTTGCCGGCCTCCTTCATCTCCTGCTTGAAGCCTTCGGGGGCGGCGAGCAGGGCGGGGGTGAGGAGCAGGAAAAGGAAAGAGCGCATGGGAGTCCCTCGTTCAACGTCCAGTGTGGGTCCCGGAAGGGACCGATACCAATGAATGCGGGAAAAGACGGATCAGGTCCAGGTGATTTATGCCGACGCTATTAGCGTTTGGGGGTCCAGGTGTAGCGGATTTCCCCGGTGGGGGCGACGTTCTGGGGGTTGTTGGCGCTGAAGCCGAATTGCATGACCCAGTTTCCCACCCGCCATTCGGCCTGGGTGCCCATGGTGACGAGGCTCCCGGCCCGGCGGTAGTTGTAGATGAAGGGTACCCGGGACCCGAAGAAGGGCAGGGTCTTGCCCAGGGTGAGGCTGGTTTCGTTGACCCCGGTGCCGGGGCGGAAGGCCACGTTCACGCGGTCCAGGTTGAAGGTCCTCCCGGCCCATTCCTGGAAGGAGGCCAGGGCCAGGGAGGTCAGGAGACCGGTGCTGGCGCTGGCGATGCCGTAGTTGAGGGTGCCCTGGGGGGTGCCGCCGGTGCCGAGGTTGGGGGCCAGGGTGGGGTCGATGAGGATGGCCACCACCTCGTCCTGGCGCAGGCTCGGGGTGGAAGTGGGGATGATGGTGAGCTGGTCCAGGGTCCCGGAGAGGCTGAGGTTCACCAGGTAGGGCGGAACGTCCACCCGCCCCTGGAGGTTCACCACCGGGTTGAGGACGAAGGGATCCGTGAAGTCCAGGTCCCCCCGCTCCAGGACGATGTCCCCGGCCGGGAGGAGGTTGGTGACGCGGCCCCCGGGCACCAGCATCATCTTGCCCTTGAGCCCCGGCTTGAGCAGGCTCCCCAGCACCTTGAAGCTGCCGGCGGGCCGTCCCTCCAGCTTCAGGAGGTTGGTGTCGAAGAACCAGGGCTGGCGCAACACCAGGTCCAGGTCCAGGGCGATGTTGCTGAGGGGGTCGTCCACCTCCAGGCCGCCGGAGCTGGCCAGGCTGCTGTTCAGCAGCAGGTCCGCCAGGCGGATGTCCGCCCGGTAGGTGACCCGCTCGGCGTCCAGGGTGCCCTTGAGGATGCCCCCCTCCTCGTCGTTGCCCCAGAGGCGGGCCTGGAGGCTTCCGTTCATCTCCAGGCCCTCCAGGCCCGGCAGGTCCCGGAGTTGGAAGTCCCGCAGATCCCCTTGGATGTCGTAGCGGGCCAGGCCCCCCATCTGCCAGGTGGCCTTGCCGGAGGCCGTGAGGTCCCCCTGGGCCAGCTTGCCGCGCAGGGGCCGGGCGGAGTCCAAGAGGATGTCCCGGCCCTTGAAGGCCAGGCGGAAGGCCAGGTCCTCCACGCCCTGGGGATAGGTCCTCAGCTGGAGGCGCCCGCCCTCGAGCTCCAGGAAGCCGTCCAGGGTGGGTTCCCGGAGGGTGCCTCCGGCCAGGAGGTCCACCCGGGTGGTGCCTTGGGGCTGCAGCTGGGCGAGGAGGCTGTTCTCGTCCACGTCCAGGAGGAGGTCCAGCATGGTCTTGAGGGTCTCCAGCTGGGAGCTGCCCTGGGCCTTGAGGCTCAGGGGCTCCCGGGCGTTGAAGGGCACCTCGCCGCTCAGGTGTAGGGCGGCCACCCCCGTGGGTGCCGTCTCCCCGGGCTTGGGGCGGGCGCGGCCCTCGAGCTGGAGATCCACCATGGCCCCCTGGAGATCCCCCTTCAGGGGGCTCGGGCGGGCCTGGACCAGGTCGAAGCCCGTGAAGCGGCCCTGGAAGGCGTCGATCTGGCCGGCCCAGCTGAGGCCGTCGGCCCGCCACTGGCCGCTTCCCTTGGCCTGGAGGAGGAGGTCCTCCACCAGGCCCCGGGTGGCCGGACGCACCAGGGGGGCCAGGTCCAGGCTGCGGGGGCTGAGATCCAGGGCCAGGGAGGCCTCCAGCTGGCCCCCCCGGGTGCGCCCCTCCACTTCCAGCACCCGGGCCGGGCGATCCGCCAGCCCCACCGAGGCCTCCACGCGGCCGGCCCCGTGCACGACCCGGCCCTCCAACCCCTCCAGGGACTGTTCCCCCAGGGCGAGCCGCCCCCGATCGAACTCCACCCACCCGTTGGGCAGCCACAGGGGACCGCAGGGACTGATCCAGGGCCCGTGGACCTGGCCCCGCACCTGGGTTCGGATCTGGGGCCCCCGGAGCCCCAGCACGTTCGTATCCAGGCTCCCCTGCAGGAAGCCGGCCCAGGTCTCCCGGCGCAGGTCCATGTCCAGGCGGCCCCGAAGGGCGAGGGGGCCCTGGGGTTCCTCGGCCTCGGGGCGGAGGTCCCGGACGGAGCCGGCGATCCGCACCTCCGGGATCTGGAGGCGGTCCCCGGCCAGGTCGAGGTGCAGGGAGGCCGAAGCCCCGGGCACCTTCATCCCGTAGACGGTGCCGTCCTCCAGCAGGCCCTCGCCCTCCACGAGGATGCGGGCATAGGGTCCGTGGAGCCGCACCCAGCCGCTGCCCAGGCCCGAAAGGGGGAGCTCCAGGTCCGCGGCCCGGATCCCTTCGGCCACGGGCAGGCGATCCGCCCGAAAGCACATGTCCATCTGCGGCTGTCCGGGGGGGACCTTGGCCCAGGTCAACCAGATATCGCCGGCGCCCCGGCCCTCCCGGCGCTCCGCCAGGATGTCCGAGATGGTCAGGTCCTCCCCGTGGATCTCCACCCGGGCCGTCACCCGGTCCGCGGCGGCGCCATGCCAGCGGGGCCCCGTGATTTCGCTCCGGGCCCGCAGCTGGAGGCCCTCCTTGCGGTTCCAGGAGACCTGCTCGGCGGTGGCCTGCACGTGGCCCGCCATGTCCAGGTCCACCACCTTCCAGGCCTTGAGGGCGTCCGAGACCCGGGCGGCGTCCGTGAGCACGAAGCCCTCGGCCCGCAGGGAGTCCAGGCCCCGGCGCCCCAGGCGGGCCTGGGCCTGGCCGCTCATCTGCAGCGCGTCCAGGCGGAGGGAGAGGTCCCGCAGGTCCACCTGGCCGTCCCGGATATCCAGGTCCAGGTCCCCCATGGGGGTCCCGAAGCGGTCCAGGGAGCCCTTGGCGGTGAAGCGCACCCGGTCCCAGCGGGGCACGGACCAGGGGTCCCCGGGGATGCGCACTTCCCCCAGGAAGGCGCCGCGCAGGTCCCGGAGGCTGTCCACCCGGCTCCAGGTGGCCACGGGATTGAGGTCCAGGTTCTCCAGGTCCACCTTCAGGTCCGTGGTGCGCCCCCGGGTCCAGGAGCCCTCCATGTTCAGGACGCCGTCCGGGGATTCCCAGCGGATGGTCTGGAGGGTGGCCCGGTCCCGGGTGCCCTTGGCCGCCACCTGCAGGCGGCCGGGGTGGAAGGGCCCCCGGAGGGGCCGGATGGATTCGGAGAGGAGGTCCAGGCTCCAGGCGGGGCGCTGGAAGGACCCCTCCGCCTTGCCGTGGAAGTTAACCCGGCCCTCGAAGGCCCGGGCCTCCCCGGTGGCCAGGGTGAGGGTCTGGGCCAGTTCGGCGTTGCCGTGGGTCTGGAAGGAGAAGCGGCCGGTCTTGGGCAGGAACTGGCCCTGGGCCCTCAGGACGAGGGGGCCCACCTGGGCGTCCAGGCGCTTGAGGCGCAGCAGGGACTCCGAAAGGTCGTTCTGGATGGAGACCGAGCCCGCCGCGGAGCCGTGGGGCAGGTCCAGGCGGAGGTCCTTGAGGGTGAGGGTGGTGACGAGGTGGTTGGGCCCCAGGCCCACGCCGTTGAGGGAGAAGGAGGCCTCGGCCTTGGGCAGGCCCCAGGCGGGCTCCTTCACCAGGACGCGGCCCCCCTGGATCGCCAGCAGCTCCAGGCGCAGCTTCGGGGATTCCGCCTCGGGCCGTTCCTTGGGCTTCAGGCGGATCCGGGCGAGGCGCTCCTGGTCCAGGCGGATCCGGGGGCGGTCCAGGCGCACCGCGTGGAGGAGGGGCCGCTTCCCCAGCAGGGACCAGGGGTCCACCACCACCTCCAGGCGCTCCGCCTGCAGGAGGTCCTCCCCGATGGAGAAGCGCTCCAGGCTCACTCGCCCCAGGAGGGGAGAGATGTCCAGCCGGGAGGCCTGGAGGCCCAGGCCCATCTCCTCCCGCAGCTTGCGGTCCGCCACCTCCAGGATCCAGCGGTTGAAGAAGGGGCGGTTGACGGTCCACGTGAGCAGGGCCGAGGTCCCGGCCCCCGCCGCCACCAGGTAGGTGAGGCCCCTGACCCAGCGCCGGGACCAGAGGTGGCGCAGGTGATCGCGGAAGGAGCCGGGGGGCGGGGTATCAACCGGCTCGGCCATGGCTCAGTTCTTCTCCCCGCAGCTGGGGCAGGTGAGGGCCATGCGGGGCAGGGGCTTGAAGCAGAACTTGCACATGCGCTGCTGGGTGTGGCTCGCCACGGGGCGGGGGCGCAGCATGGGCATGGCCCCGGTGCCGAAGGAGCCCGGCACGGCGTTGCCCAGGGGGCGGGTCTCCTTGGCCACGCCGTCCCGCAGCTTGCGGAGGGCGTCCAGCATCTGCTGGGCGCTGAGGTAGCGGTCACCGAGGTTCACCGTGAGGGCTTTCATCACGGCCTCCGAAAGGGACTTCGGCACCGCGGGGTTCTTGAGGTGCGGCGGCACGATCTGCTGGCTGGTGAAGGCCTGGGCGATCTTCAGGGGATCGGCGTCGTAGAAGGGCACCGTGCCCGTGAGCATCTCGTACATGGTGATGCCCAGGGACCAGATATCGGACTGGAAGACGGCCCGGCCGCGGAAATGCTCCGGCGCCATGTAGGGGGGGCTGCCGATGCGGGTGCGGGCGAAGCCGTCCTTCTGGAGCTCCAGCACCCGGCTGGTGCCGAAGTCCGTGACCTTGGCCACGCCCTCGCGGGTCATGAGGATGTTGGCGGGCCGCAGGTCCCGATGCAGGATCTGGTTGGCGTGGGCGAAGGCGATGGCCGAGCACACGTCCATGCCGATCTCCAGGGCCCGCTGGGGCTGGAGGCTGCGCTCGCGGCGGATGTGCTTGTCCAGGCTCTCCCCTTCCACGAACTCCAGCACCATGAAGAAGGTGCCGTTCTTCCGCTCCACGGTGATGAGCTCGACGATGTTGGGGTGCTTGAGG
>CAYSXG010000202.1:0-5907 GCA_964434895.1 uncultured Solibacteraceae bacterium
CTCCCCGGGAGGACTTCCTCATGTTCACCCGAGACGGGGTGGGCTTCTGCGCCGCCGGCCGCCGGGCCATCGAAGGTGTGATCCGACAGTACGCGGGACGATAATTGTCCTAACGCAAATGCGTATCAATCCGCCCCGGCGGCAGGCGCGGCGCTGAGGACCTCGGTCATGCGCCCCCGCCGGGCCTTGAGGATGCGGTCGCGGAGTTCCGCCGCCTCCTCGAATTTCATCTTTGAGGCCAGGTCCTTCATCTGCTTTTCCAGCTTGGCCAGCTCCTTCTCGAAGGCCCGGTCGTCCAGGTAGAGCAGCGGTTCCTCCGCGGCCTTCTCGGCCTTGGGCACGTTGATGAACTCCCGGGCCAGGGCCTCGCCCATGACGTCGTCCAGGTTGCGCTTCACCGTCTCCGGCGTGATGCCGTGGAGGGCGTTGTAGTCCAGCTGCTTCTGGCGGCGCCGGGCCGTCTCGCCGATGGCCGCGTCCATGGAGCCCGTCATCCGGTCCGCGTAGAGGATGGCCTTGCCGTTGACGTTGCGGGCGGCCCGCCCGATGGTCTGGATGAGGCTGGAGCGGCTGCGCAGGTAGCCCTCCTTGTCGGCGTCCAGGATGGCCACCAGGCTCACTTCGGGCAGGTCCAGCCCCTCCCGCAGCAGGTTGATGCCGATGAGCACGTCGAAGATGCCCTGGCGCAGCTGCTTGAGCAGCTCCACGCGCTCCAGCGTGTCGATCTCCGAGTGCAGGTACTCGGCCTTCACCCCCAGCTCCCGGTAGTAGCTGGTGAGCTGCTCGGCCAGCTTCTTCGTGAGCACCGTCACCAGCACGCGCTCGTCCCGGGCCGTGACCCGGCGGATCTCCTCCAGCAGGTCGTCCACCTGGGTGCCCACCGGACGGACCTCGACCAGGGGGTCCACCAGCCCCGTGGGCCGCACCACCTGCTCCACGATGACGCCGCCGGCCTTCTCCAGCTCGTAGTTCCCCGGCGTGGCGCTCACGAAGACCACCTGGTTCACCCGCGCCTCGAACTCCTCGAAGCGCAGCGGGCGGTTGTCCAGGGCGGAGGGAAGGCGGAAGCCGAAGTCCACGAGGGTGGTCTTGCGGGCCCGGTCGCCGTTGTACATGCCGTGGAGCTGGCCCGTGGCCACGTGGCTCTCGTCCAGGAAGATGAGGAAGTCCTCGGGGAAGTAGTCCAGCAGCGTGTGGGGCGGCTCCCCGGGCTGGCGCCCGTCCAGGAAGCGGCTGTAGTTCTCGATGCCCGAGCAGTAGCCCATCTCCTTCATCATCTCGACGTCGTAGATGACCCGCTGGTGGAGGCGCTGCAGCTCCACGATCCTCCCTTCGGAGCGCAGCAGGTTCTCCCGCTCCTCCAGCTCCGCCTTGATCTCGCGGATGGCGGCCTTGAGCTTCTCCTCCGGCGTCACGTAGTGGCTCTTGGGCCAGACCGTGAGCTGGTCCAGCTTCTCGATCACCACGCCCCGCAGGGGGTCGATCTTCGAAAGCCGCTCGATCTCGTCGCCCCAGAGCTCGATGCGGTAGGCCACGTCCTCGTAGGCCGGGTAGACCTCCACCACGTCGCCGCGCACCCGGAAGACGCCGGGCTCGAAGCTCATCTGGTTGCGGGCGTACTGGATGGCCACCAGGTCCCGGAGCAGCATGGCCCGGTCCCTGGTCTGCCCCACCTGGAGGCTCACGGAGAGGTTCAGGTAGGAGCTGGGGTCCCCCAGGCCGTAGATGCAGGAGACCGAGGCCACCACCAGGGTGTCCCGCCGCTCCAATAGGCAGCGGGTGGCCGAGAGGCGCAGCTTCTCCAGCTCCTCGTTGATCTTCGCGTCCTTCTCGATGAAGAGGTCCCGCTCGGGGACGTAGGCCTCCGGCTGGTAGTAGTCGTAGTAGCTCACGAAGTACTCGACCGCGTTCTCCGGGAAGAACTGCTTGAACTCGCTGAAGAGCTGGGCCGCCAGGGTCTTGTTCGGGGCGAAGATGAGGGCGGGCCGGTTCAGCCGGGCGATGGTGGAGGCCATGGTGTAGGTCTTGCCCGAACCCGTGACGCCCAGGAGGGTCTGGAAGCGGTCGCCGGACTCGACGCCGCGCACCAGCTGGTCGATGGCCTCGGGCTGGTCGCCGGCGGGTTCGTAGGGGGCTCGCAACTTGAAGTCGGGCATGGGGGCTCCTCAGCGACCCGGCCGCTGGGCGCTCGGCCCCCGGTCGCCGGCGGGTTCGTAGGGGGCTCGCGGCTCGAAGTCAGGCATGGGGATCCCTCACGGCGTGGCGCCGTTGCCGCTCACGGTGTTGCCGGAGATGGCCAGGTTGGTGCAAGTGACGGGATAGATGCCGTGGCCGGCGTTGGAGGTCACGGCGTTGCCGGTGATGGCGTCGCCGTCGCAGAGGTAGACCAGGATGCCGTCCCCCTGGTTGGACTGCACCGTGTTCCCCGTGACCATGAAGCCGTCCGCGTGCTCCCGCAGCAGCAGGCCGTAGCCGACGTTCCGGAGGCTGCGGTTGTTCGCGATGCGGTGGCCGGAGCAGTTGGAGGCCGCCAGCCCCGCCCGCGGGGAGGCGCTGCGGGTATTCGCCCCGTTGCCGACGAAGGTGTTCCCCTCGATGGCCACGTCGGTGACGAAGGCCGTGCCGGTATTGGCGATGGGAACCCCGTCCTCCAGGCCGAAGCCGGCGTTGTTGGAGAAGGTGCAGCCGGTGATCCGCACGTGGGCGACGGTCTGGCCGGGGTTGGGCTCGATGTCGAGGCCGTCCTCGGGCAGGGTTCCGGCGGTGTTCGTGAAGGTGGAATCCCGCACCACCA
This sequence comes from uncultured Solibacteraceae bacterium, assembly GCA_964434895.1. Lineage (GTDB taxonomy): Bacteria > Acidobacteriota > Holophagae > Holophagales > Holophagaceae > CAYSXG01. Next base: position 2,795 of record CAYSXG010000202.1, read on the forward strand.
GGCCGTCCACGCCGGTGATGGAAAGGCCCTGGCGCCGGTTGTGGTCCGCCACCACGCCGCAGAGCGTGACGTTCGAGGAACCGGCGACGTAGAAGCCGTCCCCCCAGCATTCCCGGGAGGTCAGGCCCTCCAGGACGACGTCCTGGGCGTTGGAAAGCACGACGCCGTGGCCCCATTCGCCGCCGCTGCCCCCATGATCGGCCCGCTCCCCTTCGATGGCGCCCCCCACCACGTTGACCTGGCTGGCGCCGTCGATGGAGAGCACCGCGTAGTTGGGCGATGCGTTGGGAAGGGCCTTCAGCACCGCCCCCGGGGCCAGGGCCAGGGTCATGCGGCTCCGGAGCCGCAGGCCGCGGCCCCCGGAGGCCAGGGCGTCGATGCGGTAGACCCCCGCGGGAACGGCCACCGTGCCGCCGGTACCCGCCACGGCGTCCACCGCCTTTTGGAGGGCGGCGGTGTCATCCGCGATCCCGTCCCCTTTGGCCCCGTAGGCCCCGTCGCGGACCTGGACCACGAAGGCGGAGGCGGGCGGGGGGGCACAGCTCGTGCCGGCCGCGGGAGGTACCGCCGGGGGAGTGGCGCCCCCGCCGCCGCAACGGAGCACCAGCAGCGCCGCCAGGAGCAGGAACCCCTTCCCGACCTTCCGGGAGCCCGCGATCTCCATCCGCCCTCCTTTTCTTCGATCTTCGCAGCCCCGAGGGCCCGGAGGAAGGCGCCCCTCCCGGCGGTGCGGGACCACCGGTCGACCGCCGGAATCCCCCCCTGGGCGGCGGGAGGGGCCATTTCCGGAGCCCCAACCGGCTTTGACCTATCTTGGGTGCGAGCCGCCCCTGCGGCCCCTTGCGTCGAGGATTTATGGCCCTGTTCGCCCTCCTGCTCCTGATCGCCGGCCTCCTGCTCTGGCGCCTGCGCAAGAGCGCCGGCTTCCCCCTGAACAAGCGCCTCGCCCCGCTTCAATGGCTGGCCCTCGGGGGGGGCCTCCTCCTCTTCACCGCCTCCATGGCCCGGGTGGTCTCGCCGGGGCACGCGGGCGTGGTGGTGCTCTTCGGCCGGGTGAACGACACGGTCCTCCCCTCGGGCCTCCATTTCGTGAACCCCTTTTCGGACGTGGAGGAGCTGGAGATCCGCACCCGCTCCTACACCATGTCCAGCGTCCACGACGAGGGGGCCAAGACCGGGGACGATTCCATCGCCGTCATCACCAGCGACGGCCTCACGGTGAGGCTGGACGCCACCGTGCTCTACGCCCTGGAGCAGTCCCGCTGCCCCGAGATCTTCCGCACCCTCGGCCCCCAGGTGGAGGACCGCATCATCCGCCCGGAAATCCGCACGGCCCTGCGGGACAACGCCGCCACCTACAGCGCCACGGAGCTGTACACCACCAAGCGCGGCGCCTACGTGGACCAGGTGGCCAAGGCCCTGAAGCCCACCTTCGACAAGCGGGGCATCCTCCTGGACCAGGTACTCCTGCGCAACGTCCTGCTCCCCGAGCAGATCACCAAGGCCATCAACGACAAGATCGCCGCGGACCAGGAAGCCCAGAAGATGACCTACGTGCTCCAGAAGGAAAAACAGGAGGCCGAGCGCAAGCGCATCGAGGCCGAGGGCCAGGCCCGGGCCCAGCAGATCGTCAGCGCCAGCCTCACCCCCCAGATCATCGAATACCAGCGCATCCAGGCCCTCCGCGCCATCGGCGACAAGGGGAACCTCATCATCAGCGGCACGGGCGGGGCCACCCCCCTCATCCAGGTGCCCGCCCACAAGTAGGGCCCCATATTGCGCCGACGGCCGAAGGGGCTACCTTGGCCATAACTCCCTGGGAGGGCCCATGCTCGGCACGCGGACCTGGATTCTCGTGTGCGACGCTTGTCGCGCCCGGGTCTTTCTGGACTGCGACCAGCGGGAGCTGATGGAGCTGCGGGACTTCGCCGACGTCGCCGCCCGGGAGCACGTCCGGGACCGGGTCTCGGATCGGGCCGGCCTGAAGCCCGGCGGGGGCAGCGAGTTCCGCGCCGGGGCCAGCCCCGACACGGACCCCCGGGAGGCCGAGGCCCACCGCTTCGCCGGCTACCTGGCGGGCGTCCTGAAAACCGGTCTGAACGAGCACGCCTACGACGAGCTGGTGCTGACGGCCCCGCCCCACTTCCTGGGCCTGCTCCGGGCCGCCCTGGACGACCAGGTGGCCCGGCGGGTGGTGGTCTCCATCGACAAGGACTTCACCACCCTCGACGCCCGGGAGCTGGACGAGCGCATCCACGCCATGAAGCGCTGATCGCTGATCCGTCTCAGACCCGGCGCAGCACGAGGCAGGCGTTGGTGCCCCCGAAGCCGAAGCCGTTGTTGATGGCGTACTCGGCGTCGAAGCCGCCGGCGACGTTGGGGGTCACGTCCAGATTGCACTCGGGGTCCTGGTTGTCCACGTTGATGGTGGGCGGGATCTTCCCGGTGTGAACGGCCATGGCGGTGATGATGGTCTCCAGGCCTCCGGCGGCCCCCAGCAGGTGGCCGTGCATGGACTTGGTGCTGCTGACCTTGAGGCCCTGGGCGGCGTGGGCGTCCCCGAAGACCCGGTGGATGGCCATGCACTCCAGCTTGTCCCCCACGGGGGTGCTGGTGCCGTGCATGTTCACGTAGCCCACCTGCTCGGGCGCGATGCCGGCGTCCTTGAGGGCCGCGCGCATGACCCGCTGGCCGCCCTCGCCCTCGGGAGCGGGGCTGGTGATGTGGTTGGCGTCGCCGCTCATGCCGTAGCCGGCCACCTCGGCGTAGATCTTCGCGCCGCGGGCCTTGGCGATCTCGTACTCCTCGAGGACGACGATGCCGGCGCCCTCGCCCATGACGAAGCCGTCGCGGTCCTTGTCGAAGGGGCGGCTGGCCTTCTCGGGCTCGTCGTTGCGGGTGGACACGGCGCGCATGGCCGCGAAGCCGCCCACGCCCAGCTGGTTCACCACCGAATCGGCGCCACCGGCGATCATGCGGTCCGCGTAGCCGTGCATGATGAGGCGGGCCGCGTCCCCGATGGCGGGGTTGGCCGTGGCGCCGGCCGTGGGCCCGGCCGGAGTGGGGCCCGGGGGGGCGGTATTTGAGGTGCGAAGACCGCTGGGCGGGGTGGG
>CAYSXG010000203.1:0-5875 GCA_964434895.1 uncultured Solibacteraceae bacterium
CCCCCGAGGCGGTTGGTTAATCCTTCCGGGGGAAAAAGGGACCCGGGCTTGCCGGCTTGTCAGGCGTAGGCCAGGGCCAACCGAACTTCGCGCCGGGCGGCCCGCCACTCCTCCCAGGCGGCCTTCAGCTCCGCCCGCTGCTGGGCGAGGGCCTCGTTCCACTCCGCCTTGGCCGCCCGCCAAGCCTCGGCCCGGACGGCCCCGCGGGCCTTCCATTCGTCCTTCTTGTGGGCCCATTCCGCCTTCTTGGCCTCCCAGGCCTCGCGCATCTCCTGGAGCCCGGCCAGCGCGAGATCCACGCGCTCCCGGGCCGCCGCCAGCCGGTCCTGCACCAGGGCCGCGCGGGCCCCGGCCCTGGCCAACTTCTCGCGCAGGCGCTTCTCGTCCATCCGCAGGCGCGCCCGACGCATGGCGGTCTCGGGAACGCGACGGAGTTTCTTCACGAGCCCCATCCAGCGGAGCACGTTGAGGATCCACTTGGTGCTGTCCCACTGGTACCAGAGGGCCCCGTTGCGGTAGTCCCACTGCCACATGTGATGGAAGTTGTGGTAGCCCTCGCCGTAGGTGAGGGGGGCCAGCACCCAGTTGTCCCGCGCGCTGTTGGCGTCGGTGTAGGGGCGGCTGCCGAAGACGTGGGCGGCGCTGTTGATGAGGAAGGTGGTGTGGTGGGTGAGGACGATGCGAAGCAGGACCCCGACGATCACGTAACCCAGGAGGTTGCCCGTGGCCAGGCCGATCCACACGGGGATGGAGGCCACCAGGCCCCCGATCAGGAAGTGGTGCCGGTGCTGCCAGCGGATCAGGGGATCCTTTTGCAGGTCCTCCACGCCGCGCAGCGGCAGCTCCCGGGCTTCCATGACCCAGGTCCAGTGGGCGTACCAGAAGCCCTTCCCGATGGCGTAGGGGTCCTTGTCCAAGTCGTCCACGTGCCTGTGATGGACGCGATGGTCGCTGGACCACTTGAGGGCGGAGTTCTCGAAGCTGGCCGCCCCGAAGATCAGGAGGGCCAGCCGGACGGGGCTCGAGGCGTGGAAGGCCTTGTGGCTGAAGAGGCGGTGATAGCCCGCGCTGATGGAGGTGCCGATGGCGAAGACCATGGCCAGGCATACCGCCCATTCGCTCCAGCGGAAGCCGTGGGACACCAGGTGCCAGGGCACGAGGATCGCCGCCAGGAGCAGGGTGCCCAGCAGGAAGATCGTATTCAAAGGGTTCCAACGGCGTTGGGACATGGGGGCCTCATCCGGGGTCGGATCCGCTTGGGCGAGGCCTTCCCGCCCTCAAGTTTACGCATTTCCCGCGGAATCCTCGTCGGGATCTTGGGGCCCGCCCCGCGGGGGCCGGGGCCAAAAGCTCTGCTCGTAGAGGAAGGCGAAGGTGATGGTGGCGCTGGCCACCATGAGGGACCAGACGGCCCCGTAGACCTGCCCCTCCGCCGAGCGCCCCTCCCCCAGCATGGGGATGCAGGCCCTCAGGGCCAGGGCGCAGCCCGAAAGCATGGCCAGCCACCCGCCCGCCCGCCGCCGGAAGGCCAGGGGCCCCAGGGCCAGCAGCCCGAGCCCCCCACCCCAGATCCAAAGGAAGGGTGTCTCCCAACCCGAGGCCAGCCACCGGGACTCATCCACCGGAAAGGCGAACCAGGCCAGCAGGCGCTCCGCCAGGAGCAGGATCAGCAACAGCCAGTGCCAGGCCCCCGGCAAGGTGTCCTCGGAGGAAATCGAGGCGTCCTTGGGCTCTTCTTCGGTGCGCTCCGGGAGGGCCGCGCCGCAGCGGGGACAGAAGGCGGCATCCTCGGGAACCGCGGCTCGGCAGGAGGGGCAATTCATTCCCCCAGCCTATCGAGATTCGGCATGCGAAACCCTCTGCGGGGTGGGAGACTGGCCCTTTGCCATCGAGGGCATGCATGAGCCACACAAGGGGCCCCTGGTACAAGTCGGGCACGTTCTGGATCTTCGTGGGCCTGGCCCTGGGCGTGGTCCTGGGCGGCTTCTTCCCTCAAAACCAGCATCCCCAGGTCTACGAGCTCTTCCGTTTCCTGTCCAAGGCCTTCATCGCCCTCATCAAGAGCATCATCGTCCCCATCCTGGTGGCCACCATCATCACGGGCATCGCCCAGACCGGCGATATCCGGGCCGTGGGGCGCATGGGGGGAAAGGCCCTCCTCTACTTTGAAATCGTCACCACCCTCGCCCTCTTCATCGGGCTGGCCATCGGGAATTGGATGAGGCCCGGCGAGGGCCTGCCCATCAACCTCGGGGCCCACGAGGCTCTCGCGGTCCCCAAGGGGGGCTGGGAAATCGCCCTCCACTCCTTCCCCTACAACTTCTTCAAGCACGCCGCCGAAGCGGACATCCTGCCGGTGGTGGTCTTCGCCACCCTCTTCGGCATCGCCCTGACCCGGGTCGGGAAGGAGGGCCGGCCGGTCTTCGCCTTTTTCGAAGGCTTGGCCCACGTGATGTTCAAGTACACGGACCTGGTCATGCGCCTCACGCCCCTGGGGGTCTTTGGCGCCATGGCTTACAACGTCAGCCACATGGCGGCGGGTCGCCTGGTGGACGGACAGATGATCGTGGGTTGGCATGCGGTCATCTATTTGGTGGGCAAGTACGCCAAATTAGTGGGCAGTTTGTATCTAGCTCTTTTCTGCCTCTTCGCCTTGGTCTTCGTGCCGGTGATGCTGCTGTGCCGGATCCGCGTCGGGAGCTTCCTTCAGGCCATCAAGGAACCAGCCCTGACCGCCTTTTCCACCGCCAGCAGCGAGGCCGCCCTACCCCGTCTCCTGGAGGACGTGGTGGCCTTCGGCGTCCCCCGCCGAGTGGCCAGCTTCGTGATCCCCGCGGGCTACTCCTTCAACCTGGACGGCTCCACCTTATATTTGGTGCTCGCCAGCCTCACCATCGCCGAGGCCGCGGGCATCCACATGAGCCTGGGGGCGCAGATCGCCATGGTCTTCACCTTCATGCTCACCTCCAAGGGCGTGGCGGGGGTGCCCCGGGCCACCCTGGTCATCATCGCGGGCACCTGCGCCTCCTTCGGCCTGCCGGGGGAGGCGGGCATCGCCATGCTGCTGGCGGTGGACGAGATCATGGACATGGCCCGCACCACCATCAACGTCATCGGGAATGGCTTGGCCAGCGTCGTCATCGCCCGATGGGAGGGGGTCTTCGGGGCCGAGCCAAACGAGGCCCGGGGCCTGGACGTGGAGATCGGCTGATGCGCCTGATCATCTGGGACTTCGACGGCACCTTGGCCGATAGCCGTCCCCTCATCGAGGCAGGCATGAGGCACGCCTTGGCCGGCCTGGGGGAGCCGGAGGCCAAAATGCAGGAGTGGCTCAAGTACGTGGGCCTTCCCGTGGAAGAGGGCATCCGAAGGACCTTCGGGGTGGAACCCGGCCCGGACCTGGACCACATCCTGGCGGTCTATCGGACCTACCCCCACGCGGAGAACCAGCATCTGATCCAGCCCTTCGAAGGCATCACGGACCTCCTTCTGGAGCTCCGGGACCGTGGGCTGGCCATGGCCCTGGCCACCTCCAAGCGGCGCCTCCCGGTCTCCCGGCAGATCGCCGCCTTCGGGTGGGAAGGCTTCTTCGATCCCATCGTGACCCCCGACGAGGTCCGCCATGGGAAACCCCACCCCGAAAGCCTCCACCTCATCCTTCAAACCACCGGCCTCCCCGCCGAGGAGGCCCTGATGGTGGGGGATACCACCTTCGATCTTGAGATGGCCCAGCGGGCGAGTCTTCCCTCCGTGGCCCTGGGTCACGGCTTCCACGGCCCCGACCTCCTCGCCCCTTGGGGGCCCCGGGCCTACGCCCCGGACGTGCCGGCCCTGCGGGATATCCTCTTCGCCTGGAGCTGATATGGCCGAACTGACCCATCAGGACCCCGAGGGAAGGCCGCGGATGGTGGACGTGTCCTCCAAGCCCCCCAGCCTCCGTCGGGCCGTCGCCGCCGGGTGCCTGGTTCTGGGTCCCCAGGAGGCGGCCGCCCTGGAGGGGGCCCAGGCTTCCCCCCTCAAGAAAGGGGATCCTTGGAACCTGGCCCGCATCGGGGCCGTGAACGGGGTGAAGCGATGCGCGGACCTCATCCCCCTGGCCCACCCCCTCCTGGTGGACGGGGTGATCGTGGACCAGGCCTGGGACCCCGTCGCCCGGAGGGCCTGGCTGCGGGTCGAGGTTCGATGTGAGGGGAAGACCGGGGTCGAAATGGAGGCCCTCGCCGGCGTAAGCACTGGTCTTCTTGTGCTTTACGATATGCTCAAGGCCGTGGGGCAGGACATGGAGCTGGGCCCGGTGCGCCTCTTGCTGAAGGAGGGGGGGCGACGGGGAACCGTCCTCCAGGCCCTTCCGGGGTGTCCCTGGGAAAAAGTTTGATAAAACCCTTTTCCATTTCCTCGCCTTCCCCGAGGCGCTAAGATGGTTGACTCATCGTTTCAATCGAGCGTTCCAGGGTGTTCGCTCATAGGAGGCCCTAGCGACCTAGGCACCTCTTTTTCGCGCCGGGAGGACCCCATGCGACAAGCCCTGCTGACCCTAGCCATCACGGCCTTAGGCACTTCGTCCATTCATGCCGCCCGTCCCACCCACCACACGGTCCGAAAGGGGGAGAGCGGAGCCTCCATCGCCCGCTCCCACGGCCTGAGCCTTTCCGAACTCCAGTCCCTGAATCCGAAACTGGACCTGGCCCACCTCCGGGTAGGCGCTTCCCTGACCCTTCGTGAATCCGCGCCGGCCCGCCAAGCGGTCCGGCTGGGCCATCCGGCCTCGGCCCCCCGAGAACCCCCCCCGGTGCCCCCCCTTCCCGGGCCCCCCGCCCTGGGTCCAACCACGCTGGCCCACCTGGAGAGGATTCTCCCCGCCACCGTCCGCCTGAATCCGCCCATGGCGCTGAATGCGCAGCTCGCCGAAGAGGGCCCCTCCAGCCGGATGGCCACCCTCCTCAAGCCGGTGCTCCCGCCCCCCACGGCCGAGGAGCTGGGGGCCCCTCAGTTGGTCCCGGCCCTGGCCTTTGAACCGGCGGATCCCAGAAACCTCGACCTGCTCTGGCCGGTGGAGACCCGCACCGTCAGCTCCAATTGGGGGCCCCGCATGCGCACCCGGACCGTGCGCGTGAAGAACCACCGGAAAAAGCGCGTCCGCTATAAGGGCCGCCATCGCGGGGTCGACCTCACCGCCCCGCAGGGCACCGACGTCTACGCGGCCCAGGACGGCATCGTCCTCACAGCGGGGCGGCACCGGCAGTATGGCAACTACGTGCTGCTGGACCACGGCCACGGAGTCACCACCCTCTACGCCCACCACCGGGAGAACCTGGTCAACGAAGGGGAGGTCGTTCGCCGGGGCCAAAAGATCGCCGAAGTGGGCCGGACCGGAAACGCCACGGGCCCCCACCTGCACTTCGAACTCCGCATCGGCGGGGTGCACCAGAACCCCCTCGCGGTCCTGAACGATATCGAAGAGATTCCCGCGGAACTCGTGGCCGGGAACGCCCAGGCCGCCCCTCCCCGGAACTGAACCTTCGGGGGGCTGGCCGCATTGATTAGGGCCTGGTCCCGGGTCGGCTTCGCCCATCCGAGGCGGGGCCCCGGCAGCTGCGTGATAGTCTGAATCCTTTGGCAGGGAGGTAGTTGGCATGTCCTTGGCACGATCCCCGCGGCGGCTGGCGGGCCTCCTGGCCCTCCTTTCCGCCTCCCTGCTCCTCGGCGTAGGCTGCAAAGGCGGCAGCAGCAGCTCCACCGGATCCACGGCGGTGGAAACCGTCACGGTCTCCGGCCAGGTGACCTACGTGCGCCCGCCCTTGCTTACGGATGCCAATGGGGTTCCCACGGGCCTCGAGACGGACTCCACCAAGTTCTCCACCCTGCCGGCCCGCGG
>CAYSXG010000204.1:0-4043 GCA_964434895.1 uncultured Solibacteraceae bacterium
CTCCTTGCGGTGCATCCCGGCTGGCCTCCGTCGCGGCTCGCGGGATTTTTAAAACGCCCTCTTAGAACCGCCACGCCCCCTGGAGGCCCACCTCCCGCCGGGCGTAGCGGGAGAGGAACTGGTTCTGGAAGCCCGCGGCGCCGGTGTAGACCACCGGATGGGCCGCGTTGACGCCGTAGAGGGAGAGGCTGAGGCCGCTCCCGAATTCCATCCCGCCATTGAAATGCACCTGCAGGTTGGCCCCTTCCTCCTCGGACTTGTTGCTGGAGGGAGAAAAGCGGGTGTAGGCCCCGAGGTGCTGGAGGGCGAGGTAGCCGAAGAGGGGGCCCGACCTCGCGCGGGTCCACAGGGTGGCCGTGCTGCGGGGCGCGAAGTACTGCTGGGCGTCCCGGGCCTCGTCCCGGTAGTCCAGGTAGGTCCCGTCGAGGCCCATCAGCCATCCGGGAAGGATCTCCCCCTTCAGGGTTCCTTCGAGCCCCTGGTTGGTGAGGTCCCCTCCTGAATTCCTGAACTGCGTCACGGGCTTGCCCCCCTGGACCCCCACCACCGTGCTCGCGATGAACTTCCGGAGCTTCATCCGGTAGAGGGTCAGGTCCAGGGACCACCGGGCGAAGGTCCGGCGGTAGCCCGCCTCCAGATTGACGGCCTCCTCGGGCCGGAGATCGGGATTGGCGGTGGAGATGGAGGCCACCACGGGGGAATTGAGGTTGCCGAACATCTCCGTCATCTGGGGGCTGCGGGTGGAGGTGAAGTAGCCCGCCCGGAAGGTCCCGGCCCCGGTGGGCACCACGACCGCGAAGCGCGGGCTGGTGCGGGAGCCGCCCAGGGTCTCGTTCTCCGCCCGGAGCCCCGCCGAAAGGATGGCCGGGCCGGCCTTCCAATCCACGGACAGGAAGCCTCCCGAGGCCGTGGGCTGGAGGGCCGGAATCCCCTGGACCTTGGAGCCCGGCGTGTCCATCTTCCGGGCGTCCCCCCCGAGGACCCAGTGGAGGGCCTCGGACATGTCCCAGTTCACCTGGAAGGCCGCCTCGAGGCTGCGATAGTCCGTCAGCCATTCCATGGTGTCCACGTGGGTGAGGGCGGCCCTCACCAGGCTCACGAGGGCCGGGGACTGGGGGTTGCCCGGCACGGCGGCGAGGCCCCCGCCCAGCCCGTACAGGACGTTGGTGCGGTTGATGCGGCGGGTGGATTTCAGGGTGGGCCCCCAGTCCTGGGACCAGCCCGCCTGGGCGATCTCCGTTTCCAGGCCCAGGGTCCCGATGGTGTAGAGCCCCACCCCGGCGGCGCTGGTGGCGGTCTCGCTGCCGGTGCGCTTGGAGGACTTCCCGTACTCCGCCCAGAGGGAGGCCCCGGCGAAGTCCACCTCGGGCCTGAGGAAGACCTGCTGATGGTGGTACTGGTTCTCAGGTTGATGGGAGGGCCCGCGGCCCACCGAGCGCTGGGGCTCGTCCAGACGCCGGTCCGAAAGGTCCCCGAAGCCCGCCGTGAGCCTCAGCCCGGGCTCATCCAGGAAGTAGGCGCCCTGGGCCCGGAAGCCCCCATTGTTCGTCCCCGCCGCCCGCAGGGAGCCGTGGGGCCCCCCCGCGGCCCGCCGGGTGGTGATGGAGATGACCCCCAGTTGCGCGTTCGCGCCGTAGAGGCTGGAGGAGGGGCCCCGCACCACCTCCACCCGCTCGATGACGTCCAGGGGCACCGGGAGGCCCTCGATATCGAGGGGGAAGGACTCGGAGTTGTAGAGGGCCACGCCGTCCACCAGCACCTGGATGGTCTTGGGGGCCGTATTCGGCGCGACGCCGCGCATGGCGACGCGGCTCACCTGGCCGTCGAGATCGTAGACCTGGACGCCGGTCATCAGCTTCAGCAGATCCATGAGGCGGAAGGCCCCGGAGGCCCGGATCTGGTCCCCCGTCAGCACCTCGATGGCCTGAGGGCTTTCCAGGGCCTTCTGCTCCCGCTTGCTGGCGCTCACCACCGGGGTGTTGAGCAGGACCTGCAGTTCCGCCAGGGCCTCGTCCTCCCCCTTCGCCAGGGGGACCTCTCCCTGGGCGGCGACCGCCACGAGGCAGCCAAGGGAGGCGGCGGCGTGGAAGCAGGCCCTGGACATGGTTCCTCCCCGGTCCTCGCGCGAGGGCGCAGCCCTTCATCGGCGGGGCCCGCGGCCCGCCTGAGTTCCTGCTTCAGGGCAGCAGCTCCGCGGGGATGGGGTGGGCCCGATCCTCGGACTGCCAGGTCACGCTGGCGATCCACCAGCGGGCGCCGTCGTTGTAGAGCTGCACGCTGTTCACGCCCCGGGCGATCCTTTTCTCGGGCCCCACCTCGGTTTCGTAGGTGGAGAGCACGTGGGCGATGCCGCCATAGCGATGCACGACCCGATGGATCTCCCGCTCCCGGAAGCCCGTCTTCACCATGGGCTCCGTTTCGTCCACCAGCTGCTGGTGGTCCCAGACGTCCACCTCCTTGCCGATGCCGACGAAGCGGATCCAGGGGCTGTAGAGGGTGCGGTCCCTTCCCCACTGGCGCGGATCCTCGGGCCCCACGTTCACCACCTCGTAGAAGGCCGCCATGATGCCGTCCAGGGTGGAGACGTCCTCGGGCCGCGGGGGAACGGGGACCACGCGCACCCTCCCCTTGGGCGCGCAGGCGACGAGGAGCAGGCCGAGGCAGGGCACGAGGATGGAACGCATGGACACTCCAGAAAGGGGGAACGATCCAAGGATGCCACCCGCTCCCTTTTGTTCCCGGGCCTAGGGCTCCTCCCCGCTCCAGGAGCCGATCCGACCGGGATGGGCCAGGGCCCCCTCCAGGCGCCCCAGGAATTCCTCCCGGGGCATCATCACGGCCCCGAGGGAGCGCAGGTGGTCCGTTTCCACCTGGGCGTCCACGAAGTGGAAGTCCCAGGCCCAGCAGCGCCGGCAGAGGGCCGCGAAGGCGGCCTTGGAGGCGTCGGAGCGGCGGCTGAACATGCTCTCCCCGAAGAAGGCGCCCCCCAGGGACAGGCCGTAGAGGCCCCCCACCAGGCCCTCCGGGGTCCAGGCCTCCACGCTGTGGGCGTAGCCGGCCCGGTGGAGGAGGCCGTAGGCCCGGCGCATCGCCGGGGTGATCCAGGTCCCCGCCCCGCCCTCCCGGCGGGAGGCGGCGCAGCCGGCCACGACCTCGTCGAAGGCCGTGTCCATGCGGATCTCGAAGCGCCCCTGCCGGAGGGCCTTCCGCAGACTGCCGGAGATCCGCTCCTGGTCCCGCAGCACCACGCAGCGCTCCGGCGGGCTCCACCACAGGATGGGATCCCCTTCGTTGAACCAGGGGAAGATCCCCAGCGAATAGGCCAGCAGCAGCCGGGCCGGGCTCAGGTCCCCGCCCACCGCCAGCAGGCCATCCTCCTCCGCGTCGCGGGGGTCCGGAAAGGCGATGCGGTCGTCGAGGCGGTAGAGCATGGGAGCTTGAGTCTTGCATGAGGCCTCAAAGGCCCATCAGTACCGCTTCTCCAGCTCGATCCCCGTGTAGTAGTGCTTGAGGATCTGGTCGAAGGTGGCCCCTTCGAGGGCGAGGCCGTAGGCGCCGGTCTGGTCCATGCCCACGCCGTGGCCCCAGCCGCGCCCGTAGAAGATCCAGCGGCGCTCGCTCCCCCGGCCCACCGTGAGGTAGCGGAAGACGTTGTCCTTGAGGCCCAGGGCTGCGCGGATGCGCATGCCCGTGAAGACGTGGGGGCGGTTGCGGTGGTCCCGCACGGTCATCTTGAGCACGCGGCCCTGATCGTTGTGCTCCAGCTCGATGGAGCTAAGGGCCTGGAGGGAGACCCGCTGCTGCAGCCGGGCCACCAGCTCCGCCTCCCGAAGCTCCACCTTCCAGTGGGCCGTGGGGTTGTAGCGGTCCAGGCTGGCGCCGTCCGGGTCCAGCCGGCGCACCAGCAGCCTCGCGCGCCCGTCCTCGGCAAGCCAGCGGAGGCGCTCCCCCACCTGGACCGGGCCCTCGGCCCCCTGCCACAGGGCCCCGCCCCGGCCTTTCCCCGCCACCAGGAGGTCCTCCACGTCCTTCACTGCTTCGGC
>CAYSXG010000204.1:4053-5868 GCA_964434895.1 uncultured Solibacteraceae bacterium
GTCTTGGGGCGAACCTGGCCTCCCCGCAGCAGGGTCCCTTCCTCCAGCTCCACGGGCTCCAGCTCCGGCCAGAGCCGGGCAAGCACCAGGAGGCCGTCCGGCAGGCTGGGACGCCCGCCCCACAGGGCCGGGGGCACCAGGCCCCGGCGGGTGAGGAAGCCCGCCAGGAGCCGGTCCTGGGCGGGAAGGGGGGCCGTCCCCAGGAAGTAGTCCGCGTCCTGGGGGCGCTCCATGCCCCCCACCACGCGGTGGAAGCCCAGGGCGCGCGTCGCCCAGAGCAGGGCCGCCACCCCCTCCTCCCCCGAGGCCTCCGGCGCGGGCAGGTTGAGACGCTGGGCCAGCAGGCGCGCGGGCACCTGGAGCTCCGAGGCCCTCAGGGGGGCGGCCAGCCGGGCCCCGTCCAGGAAGGAGGTGGGCAGGAGGCCCAGGGCCGCCAGGCGCAGCAGCTCCAGGCTCGCCCAAGCCGCGTTGCCCGGGGGGGCCAGGGCCCCCTTGAAGGGCAGGGTCAGGGGCCTCGCCGCGTAGCTGCTCACCCCCTTCAGGTAGGGGGCTTCGCCTCCGAAGACGTAGCCGTTGTCGATGGTGGCCCCCCCCCCGTCGGCCATGAACAGGGCCTGGATGGGCCGGCCCCCGTAGGTGGCCACCAGGCCCGTGGTCTCGGCCACGGCGCGGTCCGTGAGCCCCTGCTCCCCGTCCCGCCCCCCGTAGACCTGGTCGCTGACGGTGTCCACGAGGTCGAAGCCTTCGGAGGCCCGCTTGCGCAGGTTGCTCAGGGCGTAGGTGCGGGCGGCCACGGCCTGGGCTTTGAGGGCCTCGAGGCTGGGGTACTCGTTGGCCCCCATTTCCCGGGGCACCACCCCCCGCAGGTAGGTCTCCAGGTCCAGCTCGTTCACCACGCTCAGGCGGCCCTGGCCGTTGGGGAAGATCTCCACCCGGCCCCGGTAGCGGCCCTTGCCTTCCACCTTGGTAAGCTCCCCCGCCGGGCGGAAGGCCACGCCGTCCCGGGGGAGGGGCCGCCGCTCGTAGCGTTCGGTGATGGCGTAGAGGGCACGGCCCCGCCGGGGCTTGCCGGGTCGAGCCTCCGTGGCCACCCAGAGTTCCTCGAAGCCCAGGCCGTCCAGCTTGCGAAGGAGGACGTCCGCCTCCTCCAGGGTCTCGAAGTGGCCCGTGAGCACCCGCCAGGTGTCCCCGTCGGAAACGTGGACGCGGCTCGGGGCCTCGCCCAGCTCCTTCAGCCGGGCCATGAGGGCCTCGGCCTTCGGGAGGGGGAGGGCCGGCCCCACCTGCACCCGGAACTCGTCCGTGGGATCCGCCTCCCCCTGGGCGTCCCACCAGATCCGCAGGCGCTCGCCCTCCCCCAGCCTCATCAGGGGGTGCCCGGATTTCGAAAGCACCTGCCCCCCCCCTTCCAGGGACACGATCCATTCCGTGGCCTTGGTATCCAGGCCCACGCGGATGGTGGGCTGGGCGGTGAGCAGGCCCGAGGCGAGGGCCAAGACCAGGGTCGCGGGGCGCGGAATCATCCTGAGAGTGTAGCCACCATGCGGGACAGGAGGTCCCACCGCCGCGCCCGGAGGGCCTCGGGGCCCAGCAGCTCCCCCTCGGGGCCCGCCCGGTGGCAGAGCAGGGCCAGGCAGCAGCCATCCTCCGGGCGCACGAAGAGGGCCGGCCCCGTGAAGCCCAGGTGGAACCACCAGGCCGAAGCCTCGGCCCGAGGTCCCTGGCCGGGGGCGGTGGCGAGATCCCGAGCCTCGGGGACGGCCACGCACACCCCGCCGATCCCCTCGGGAATCCGCGCCAGGAGCTCCCCGAAGC
>CAYSXG010000205.1:0-5848 GCA_964434895.1 uncultured Solibacteraceae bacterium
CCTCCGTTTTCAAGTGTTGCTTAAACTTGGCAAGATCCTGTTTCCAAACCATGGCGGCCTCTGTCGTCACCGTAAAGGTTAGCGCAGGCGGAGGGAAAGGGCCGTTGCAACCGCGCCACACCCCGGGGGGCTCTCCGGGGCGGAAAGCCACTTCGGCCCCCCGATAAACCTTGTTTTCCCTTCGCCGGTCTTCCATGGCACGGCTCTGGCTAACCCTAACCATTCCAAGGAGGACTCATGCGTTCCAAACTCCTCATCGCCCTGCCCCTGCTTTTCGCCGGGGGGATGGCCCAGGCCCAGGACCCGCACGTGGGTTTCGCCCTGACCCTCGGCTTCCCCACCGGGGAATTCCGCAGCAAGGACTACCCGGCCCTCTCCGCCTCCCCGGTCCCCGACCGGACGTCTTCCGCCCAGAACGAAGGCTACGACCTGGGAGTGGGGGGACAGTTCACGATCAGCTTCCCCGTGGACCCGATGCTGGCCATCCGCCTGAACCTCAGCGGCATGACCACCAGCGGGAGCAACATCGCCCGCAGCGATCCCTTCTACGGGGACAAGATCAACCTCCAGCACTCCATCTTCAGCGTAGGCGGGGACCTGCAGTTCTTCCTCAACGGCAGCGCCAACCGCCATCGGGGCACCTACCTCCTGGGCGGCGTGAGCGCGGACTTCGAGCGCTTCGACCGCAGCTACGGGGATCCCAACACCTCGGATTTCACGAGCACCGAACGGAAGAACCGGATGGGCGGGAATTTCGGCATCGGCCACAGCTTCGGGCTGGCGGGCAACCGCTTCACCTTCGAAGCCACCTACCACAAGACCCTCAGCGGGAACGACGCCTCGAACCTGGAGCCCCCCAGCACGGACTTCCTCCGTCTGAGCCTGGGCTGGGTGTTCTGAGCCCATCCGCGGGGCGGCGCCGGACGAGGGCGGCGCCCCGCGGAGAGGATCAGCGCTTCTTCTTGGTCCGCCGCTTGACGGGCTTGGGGGGGGCCTTCTCCTCCAGGTCCTGGATCCCCAGCAGCCCGTTCACGAAACGCTGGGCCTCCTTGTTGGCGGGGTCCAGGCGCAGCAGGCGACGGCCGTAGGCCAGGCGTTCGGACTTGGGCCGGGCGTCGTCGGCCTTCACCTGCTCCAGTTTGGCTTCCACGTACTTCGAGGGGGATCCGCTGGTCTGGATCTCCAGCTTCTCCTTGGCCAGGAAGCCCTGCCAATCCGCCAGGGACTTGGCGTAGGTCTCCTGGTCCCGCTTGAGCTGGGCGAGGATCTCCTCGATGGTGCGCAGGCTCCGCTCGCTGTGGGCCATGGCATTGCGGTGCTCTTCGAGAAAGGCCCGGATCTGGGTCCGCAGCTTGATCTGCTCCTCCGTGAGCCCGGCCTGGGCCTCCAGCTCCTTCAGGCGCTGCTCCTGCTTGGCGACGGCCTCCCTCCACTCGACGAGCTTGTCCTCGTGCTGCCTGCGGACCTTGGCCAGGGTGGCCTCGGCCCCGGCGGCGTTCTCGTTGGCAGCGGACGTGGCCTTCTGGAGGTGCTCGATGGCCTCCTCCCAGGCCCCTTCCAGGACGCAGGCCCGGGCCGCCAGGTTCCGCAGACCCACCAGAGCGTGCATCTCGTTGTAGTCGGCGGTGTTGACCGCCACCCCCTCCCGGGCCAGCAGGGCCTCCGCGGCCCTCCGGACCCCCGCCGAGTCCCCCCGGTCCAGCTGGGACTCCCACACGGGCCGGTTGAAGGCGAGCCGGTCCCCCAACGATTGAACCGGGGTGGGGGACGGAGTTGGCTGGACTGCCGTCTGGGCTGCGGCCGGGAGGGCCAGGGCGAGAAGGGACCAGGCGGAGGGGCGGATCATGATCGCCTCACTTGGACTTCTTCTTGCTCTTGCCCTTGGAGGCGCCCTTCTCCTCGGCCACCGGCTTGCCCATCAGCTTGTCGATCTCCCGCTGGACCTTGGCGTTCTTGGGGTCCAGGTAGACCAGCCGGGCGAGGAAGTCGAGCTTGTCGCCCGTGGTCCCCCGCAGGGACATGTTGGCGGGACTGAAGACGGCCACGACGTACTTGGGCTTGTCGTTCTTGAACTTGGTGAGGTTGTTCTGCTCCTCCTCCAGGCTCTTCTTGATGCCGTCGATGGCCTTGGCGAAGCCCTCGGAATCGCTCTTCAGGCCGTCCAGGCTGCCCTGAATCTTGGCCAGCTGAATGGGCCCCACCCTCACGTTGTTCTCGAAGATCTCGAAATTCTTCAGCTCCGCGGTCTCCCGCTCGTCCTTGTTCGCCTTGGCCTTCAGCTCGGCCCGACGGGCGGAGCCCTCCTCCAGGGCCTTCTTGCCGTTGGCGATGGCGGTCTTCCAGCCCTCGATGGAGGGGGCCAGGGCCAGGGCCGTTTCGGAAGCGTTCTCCTTGGCCGTCTCTTCGGCCTTCTGGAAGTGGACCAGGGCCTCCTCCCAGCGGCCGTCCATGAGGGCCGCCTTCCCCGTCAGGGAGTAGGCCGCCATGAGGGCCGAGTACTCCGCGGAACTGGCCAGGCCCGTGGCCGGGGTGGACTTGTCGAAGGCCGGCTTCGTGGCGGGCAGGAGGGCCTCCGCCTTGGCCAGCGCCTCCTTGGCCTGGCGCTCCTTCATGAGCTTTTCCACCGCCGGCGACGTGGCCTTGAACCGCTGGGCCAGGGTTTCGGGAGCCTTGTCCTGGGCGGCCAGGGGGGCGGCCAGGAGGGCCGGAAGGGCCAGAAGCGGACGGAAGGAAAGGGCCATGGGCATCTCCAGGGGAAACGGATTCCTAGAATATCCGGGATGGATGATTTTCCTCAGTGGACAGGGTGGGCCACTTGAGGGCGGTGGAAATCTCGAGGACCCTGCGTTCCTTCAGGAGGCCGCCCCGCAGATCCGGGCCCAGGTCGTAGGCGACGTAGCGCGGAGGCCCCTGGGAGGGCCGGAGGCGCAGGACGACCAGGGTGGTGGTGAGGGGGTGGAAGTCCTTCACCCACCGCCTTCGGGCCAGCAGGACGGGCACCGCCGAGGAGCGGGCCGACCCGCCCGGACCCGGGCCGGCGCAGGGCGTGAAGGCCAGGGGGCCGCGCTGCAGGTCCTCCGGATTTCCCCGCCACGCGTCCATGCTCAGGCCCTCGGGGCCGTCCAGCAGCTTGAAGGCGAAGCGCACCTTGGCCTCCCCCACGCTGGCCGGGGAACGCCAGGCCGCCAGGACCCCGAGGGCGGCCAGGAGAAGCCCTCCCCAAAGGACGTAGAACCACCGCCGCTGGTGGTGGATGGACCTGGGGGCCTGCTCCATGGGATCTCCTAGTCGAGCTTGAGGTTCGGGCTGCGTTCGAGGATGAGCAGGATGAGCCGCTCCAGCTCGTCCACCAGCAGGAAGCGAAGGACGGGGTCCGGGCCTCCCCCATCCTCCCGCCCCCGGATCACGAAAAAGGGCCCCCCCCGTTTCAGGGAGGAGACCCGCTTCCAGGAGAGCCTCCCGGACCCCAGGCGCCGGGCCACGGGACCCGGCAGGGCCCCGTGGTCCACCGCGATGCCCAGCTCGTCCACCATCACGTGGGAGCCTTCCACCAACAGGAGCCCCAGGAGGGCCGCCAGCAGCACTCCTCCGGAGGCCAGGCAGCCCAGGACGGACCCGATGAGGACGAGCCACAGGCGCCAGGTGGACTCCCCCGCCGCCTCGGCGGCCCGAAGGGCCCAGCGCAGGTAGGGGAGGTGGTGCAGCAGCCCCGCCAGGGCCCGCACTCCCACCAGCCAGGAGCCCGCGCAGAGGAGGGCCGCCATGGCCCGCTGGGCGGGGCTGGGACGAAAGATGAGGGGGGTCGTCGAATTCATGGAAGGGGCCGCTCAGGCCTCCGCCATTTCCGCCAGAATGGCCTCGGCCGCCGCGGCGGGGTCCGGGGCCTGGGAGATGGGACGGCCCACCACCAGCCAGGTGGAGCCGTTCCGCAGGGCCTGGGCCGGGTCCATCACCCGGGCCTGGTCCTGGCTCGCCCCCCCCTTGGGCCGGATGCCCGGGGTCAGCCGATGGAAGGACTCCCCGCAGGCCTCGCGTACCCGGGCGGCCTCCTGGGCCGAGCAGACCACCCCGTCGCAGCCGCACTCCCGCGCCAGGCGGGCCAGGTGCAGGGCCAGCTCCGAGGGATCCTCGGCACTCCCCAGCCGGGCCAGGGCCTCCCGATTGAGGCTGGTCAGCACGCTCACCGCCAGGAGCTCCGTGCGGCCTCCACCGGCCCGATGGGTTCTCACGGCCTCCGCCGCGGCCTCCAGCATGGCGGGGCCTCCCTGGGCATGGACGTTCACCAGGCGCACGTCCAGGGGCAGCACCGCCTCCAAAGCCCGGCGGACGGTGGTGGGGATGTCGTGGAACGTGAGGTCGAGGAAGACCGGGGCCAGGGCCTGGAGTTCCCGCACGAGGGCGGGCCCTTCAGCGCAGAAGAGCTCCAGCCCCACCTTGAGCATGCCCACCCGGCCCTGGAGTTTTTCCGCGAGGATCCTCGCCTCCCGCCCGCTGGGCACGTCCAGGGCCACCACCAGGCGTTCGCGGGGACTCGGGGGCTGGGCCATGGAAACTCCAAGGGGCAAGTGCGACACTGCCCCATTGTTCCAGAAGCCGAGGGGAGTCCCGATGCCCATTCCCGCCCTTCCCCCGCCCAGCGCCCTGATCGAGCAGGGAAGGCCCGCGAAGGCCCCCGCCCGCCCCCTGCCCCTCGCCGAGGCCGAGGCCGAGGCCCTGGCGGCCTACGACGAACGCAAGCCCTTTCCCGAACTCCGCGTCGCTCCCCGGCACCAACCGGCCCTGGCCTGGCTCCGCCAGGCCTTCGAAGGCAGGCCCTCCAAGAACCCCTTCCCCCCCAAGAGCCCCGAGGGCCGGGAGGCCCAGGGGATGCTGGACCTCCTCGGCGCGCCGGAGGACCCCGGCGCCGAGGGCCTGACCGCCCTCTCCCTGAAGCGGGCCGGCACGCGCCTGGCTCTGTGGCGCTGGATGCAGGCCCGCTCCCGGGGGGCGGGCCTGGACCCCCTCCTCCGGCGCAAGGTCGAGGACCGCCTCATGGCCCGGGAGGAGCCGGACCTGGTGGCCGCCTACGGCCTGCGCCACGCCCTCTGCTTCGCCCTGGCCGAAGGGGACGAAGGGCGCTTCGCCGACCTCAAGGCCCACCACGCCGAACAGGAGCCCACCCTCTTCCAGGGCATCCAGTCCCTCCTGGGCATGCTGGGCTCCCCCCTTCCCCAAAGCCGGCTCTGGGCCTTGCCCGAGCTCGCCTACCGGGACGTCTCCCCCGGGGAACTGGGCCGCAGGATCTGGGTCCAGCCCTACGAGGGGAGTTTCCCGGCCCTGCCGCCGGGGACCCTTTGGTTCGTCCCCACCCAGGGCGGCCACTCCACGCCGGCCACCACGGACCTGGCGGGGCCCGACGAGCCGGAGGGCCGGGCCCTGGCGGAGGAGCTCCGCAAGGCGGGACGCGCCGCCTGGCTGGTCACCGAGCGGGGCCCCTGGGAGTCCAGCGCGCTCGCCTTCTTCCCCATCCTCCTTGACTTCGAAGGAAGCGGGGCCCTGCAAAGGGTCCGCATGGGCGACGCGGCGCCGCCGGCCCCCTGAAGGCCGGACCTCAGCCCAGGCCGCAGGTCTGGAGCACCCCCCCGATGAGGCCCCAGACCATCTGGGCCCAGTAGTGGAAGCCCCGCCGGGGCGTCCTCTGGGCGTAGTGGGCGTGGAAGCGGTCCTTCAGGAGCGGGTAGTTGCCGTCGGGGTCCAGGATGGCCTGGGCCACGGGGCTATCGAACTCGTAGGTGGCCCAGCCCCCCTGCCCGTCCCAAAGGCTCCGCCGCCCCGCCCGGTTCCCCCGGCCCACCCCCAGGGTTAAGGG
>CAYSXG010000206.1:0-5832 GCA_964434895.1 uncultured Solibacteraceae bacterium
CCAAGAAGATGATCCGCTTCGACATGTCCGAGTACCAGGAGAAGCACGAGGTCTCCAAGCTGCTCGGGGCGCCTCCGGGGTACGTGGGCTACGAGGAGGGCGGGATGCTGACGGACCGCATCCGGCGCAATCCCTACAGCGTGATCCTCTTCGACGAGATCGAGAAGGCCCACCCGGACCTCATGAACATCCTGCTCCAGATCTTCGACGACGGGCAGGCATCGGATGCCTTCGGGAACCTGGTGGACTTCAAGAACACCATCATCATCATGACCAGCAATGTCGGCAGCCGGGAGCTGCTTTCGGACAAGACCCTCGGCTTCGTCGAGCAGGAGGGGAAGCCGGACTCCAAGTCCGGGGACGCCATGAAGGTGCTGAAGAGGACCTTCCCCCCCGAATTCCTCAATCGCATCGACGAGATCGTCGTTTTCAACCGCCTCGGCGACGAGGAGCTGCGCAAGATCGTGCGCCTGCTCATCGACGACCTGAACAAGACCCTCGAAAAGCACCACCTTGTCGTGACGCTGACGGACCCCGCCTGCGACTGGTTGGTGAAGACCACGGTGCGGGACCGGGCCTACGGCGCCCGGCCCCTCCGCCGGGCCATCCAGAAGCAGGTGGAGGACCCCCTCGCCGAGCTCATGGTGGCCCAGGACACCATCCCCAGCGGGGTGGTCCACTTTGACCTTCACGACGACAAGCTGGTCCCCACCTTCTCCGAAGGGGCCCGCTCGGAAGCGCAGTTGGTGGGAGCCCAGGAATGACGGATGGAATCGAGATGAAGCACCGGGCCCGCGCCCGGTGGCGGGGGGGCTTGCGGCCCGCGCTGGTGATCGCCCTTCCGCCCCTCTGCGCGGCGGCCTCCCCCCTGTCGGCCCAGGAGACCGAGACGATCCAGAAGATCGAGGTGGTGGGAGCCGTCAAGCAGACCCCCGAGACCGTGATCTTCCGCTCCGGCATCAAGGTGGGCGACGATCTCCGGGGCTTGGACCTCTCGGCGGTACTGGGCCGCCTGTGGGCCACCGGCTTCTTCGACGACCTCAAGTTCGAGGTGGAGGACGTGGAGGGGGGGAAGAAGCTCATTCTCCGGGTGAAGGAGCGCCCCCTCATCAAGGAGGTGGACTACCGCGGAGGCACGGAGATCGGGATCACCAGCCTGAAGGACAAGGTCAAGGAGAAGAAGCTCGAGATCAAGCCCGACACGGTCTACGACCCCGAGGCGGCGCGCAAGATCAAGGCCCTGATCGTCGAGCAGGCCGCCGAGAAGGGGTTCCGCAACCCCGTGGTGGACATCAAGCTCGAGGAGGTCGGCCCCGGCGTGGCCCGCATGGTCTTCGAGATCAAGGAGGGGGGCAAGGCCCGCATCTACAAGGTGGCCTTCCGAGGCAACAAGGTCCTTTCGGACCGCCACCTCCGGGGCCTCATGGAAAAGACCGCCCAGCACTGGATGTTCAGCTGGATCACCAGCCACGACCTGCTGGTGGACGAGAACATGGAGAAGGACCTCCAGAACCTCAAGAACGCCTACTGGCGCGAGGGCTACAAGGACGTCTTCGTGGGCCAGCCCACCATCGAGATCCAGGACCACACCACCGAGAAACAGAAGAAGAAGAACCTCAAGCTGGAGAAGGAGGGGAAGAGCCCCAAGTACGATCTCCGGGCCACCCTGACCATCCCCATCCTGGAAGGGGAGAAGTTCTACGAGGGCACCTTCAAGGTGGAGGGCAACGACAAGGTCTTCCGGGAGGCCTTCTACCGCCTGAAGCTGGGGGAGGCCCGGCGGGACAACCGCTCCTGGATGGCCAAGTTCTTCAACCTGGCCCCCTCCACCGAGGACCTGCCCGCGGACAAGAACCGCTCCTTCGATCTGGACGCCCTGAACAAGGCCACGGACAAGATCCGCGAGGCCTATTCCAACCAGGGCTACATCATGTGGAAGGCGGACCGGAAGCTGGACACGCGGGAGGAGAACGGGGTCAAGAAGGTGGACGTGACCCTCAAGGTCAGCGAGGGGGAACAGCACACCATCCGGAAGATCAAGTTCGAGGGGAACACCACCACCAAGGACAAGGTGCTCCGCCGCAACATGCTGGTGAAGGAGGGGGACGTCTTCTCCTACGAGGGCTTCAAGGACTCCTACACGGGCCTCGGCCAGCTGGGCTTCTTCGACGTGAAGAACACCGTGCCGGACGTCCAGGTGGTGCCCGACAAGCCCCTGGTGGACATCACCATCAAGGGGGAGGAGTCCGGGGTGAACGAGCTGCTCTTCCAGGGCGGCTACGGATCCCTCTTCGGCTTCTCCCTGGGCGTGAGCTTTTCCACCAAGAACCTGGGCGGGGGCGGCGAGAACCTGGGGTTCAGCTACAACGGGGGCAAGTTCCAGCAGAACTTCTCGGTGTCCTTCACCGAGCCCTACGTGCTGGACCTGCCCTATTCGGCCTCCATCAGCGTTTCCAACGGCAGCACGGACTACGACGCCAGCCGCGTGGGCGAGGCCAACGCCTACAAGCAGTTCACCCGCAGCCTGGGCCTCTCCGTGGGCACCCGTCTGTCGACCCTCTGGCCCGGCAGCCGCTGGGCCTTCTTCACCACCTACTCGGCCGGCTACAGCTTCCGCCTCATCCGCATCGAGGGCGGGAAGAACCCCTTCTACCGGAACACCGGCGCCCAGCTCACCTCCTCCTTCAACCAGAGCCTCACCTACTCCACGGTGAACCACCCCTTCAAGCCCACCAGCGGCACCAAGCTGGCGTTCGGCCTGGAGTACGGCGGCTGGCAGTTCGCCTCGGACCGGCCCTTCTACCGCGCCAACTGGGATTTCGCGGCCTACGGCAACGTCGCCGAAAGGCACGTGTTCGGCATGAACCTGAGCTACGGCTACCTGAGGAACCTGAGCAACGAGGAGATCCCCCTCTTCGAGCTCTACCGTCCCGGGGGCGAGAACAGCATCCGCGGCTACCGCTTCGGGCAGGTCGGGTCGGTGCTGCTGGACGGGGCCGGGAATCCCGTGGTCATCGGGGGCAACAAGCAGTTCATCGCGAACTTCGAATACCAGTTCAAGATCGCCGACCAGTTCCGGGCGGTGCTGTTCTACGACGCCGGGAACGCGTGGGCCAGCGGGACGCGGATCTTCTCCCACGACCCGGTGAGCTACACCCTGAACGGCGAGAGCGTCAACTACACGAACCCCTCGCTGGTGCGTTCCGCCGGGGTGGAGTTCCGCTTCTTCCTGCCCATCAGCCCCGCTCCCCTACGCCTCATCTGGAGCCGGAAGCTGAACCCCTACCCCTTCGATTCGGAAGGGAAGAGCGACTTCCAGTTCAGCATCGGGACGACCTTCTGAGTGCCCCTTTGGGGTCGTGCGCTGCCGAGTAAAATCGGAAAGTTCCCGCGTTTTCAATATGATTCGCGCCTCGAAGCCCGGGATTTCCACGCTAAGCTGAATCCTTTGATCGGAGTCGTCATGCGCCGTTTTCTGACCCTGCCCGCCCTCGTGCTCTCCCTGTCGGCGACGTTGCCCGCCCTGGCCCAGGATCCCGGCAGCCCCCGCTTCGCCATCTTCGCCCCCCTGCAGCTGATCCAAAACTCCGCCCGCGCCAAGGTCCTGTTCACGGAACTCGAATCCAAGGGCAAGGAGCTGGAGGTCCGCATGAAGGGCAGGGCGGAGGAGCTCCAGAAGCTGGACCAGCAGCTCAAGAGCCCCGGCCTTTCGGACGAGGGGCGCGCCAAGCTCCAGCGGGACCTCCAGGACGGGGAGCTGGCCTTCAAGCGCTCCCAGGAGGACAGCCAGAAGGAGTTCGGGGCTGTCCAGCAGAAGGTCTACGGGACCTTCAGCAAGGAAGTGGAGCCCATCGTGGAGGAGTTGGCCAAGGAGTGGAAACTGAACGTCGTGCTCCAGTACACCGAGCAGACCGCCAGCATCTTCGCCTACACCGACAAGGAATGGGCCCTCGCCTTCACCAACGAGGTGGCCAAGCGCTACGACGCCAAGTTCCCTTCGGGAACCCCGGCCCCGGCCGCTGCTCCAGCCCCCAAGCCGGCCTCCAAGCCCGCCCCGGGCAAGAAGTAGAGGGCGAGCCTCCACCTGCGAAAGGGCCCCGAACGGGGCCCTTTTCAATAGACCTGACTTATTCCGAGCCGAAGAGCCGCGTGATGCGGGGTTGTATTCAAAAAGAAATAACGCGGAGGCCGCAGCGAGGTGCTCCGTATAACCCGGGGGATGGGCCTTCAAAAATGGGGCGAGGGAACGATCTCGACATCGATCCCTCACCCCTTCGATCCCCACTACAGCTTCACCCTCGAATACTTTTGCCCCTCGAGGCTGAGGTTGTACATGAGGCCCTTGGCGCCGAAGACGAAGCCGAGGATCGGCTTGGCGACGGAGTCGGGGGTCAGGAACTGGCCGCCGGCGCCCAAGGCCACCACGGCGATGCTACCGTCCACGCCGGCCTTCCAGCCGTGACTGGCGCGGAAGTTGGCCAGGGCCTCGTCCGTCATGAACAGGACGATCTGGGAGCGGGATTGGGCACCCAATTGGAAGCCGAGGGAGCCGCCAGCCACGGAGTAGTAGTCCACGGTCTTACCGCCGACCATGAGGGCGCCCCGGCCGTATTCGGCGCCCCAGCCCACGCCGGCTTTGAGCACGCCGGGGAACACCAGCACGCCCTTGGCTTCTGCCACGTAGTGCTGGATCCTGGGCGGTACGTTGTCCTTGAACTCCTGCAGGCAGGTCGCCACCTTCCGGTCGAGTTTGGCGGTGTTAGCGAAGCCTGGCGCGGCGAAGCTGGAGGTGAGTGCAATTAGGGCAATGGAGCGATGCAGGCGCATGGCGATCCTCCCATCTGGGCCGTCCGGACAACCACCATTACGGGGTCCTTTCCGGCCCTAGTAGTAAGTGCGCCTTAGGGGGCAGAGGTTCAAAAGCGAATGGCCATACGCTTGTAACTTCGTGGGGTTCAAACGAATAAAGCGTCGTGCCCGGATGAAGACATTCGCCGATTCAGGCGGCATAGGGAAGAGGGTGAAGGGACCTGTTCGGGCTATGCGGGCCCTTTTTGGTCCAGGCGGGCACGATACGAAAACGCCAGTCTTTAGGTTTTGAGGATCATCTCCCCCCGTCCATCGCGGGGACCAGGTGGATGGCGGAGGCCTTGACGCTGGCCACGATGGAGGCGCCGGGACCGATGCCCAATTCCTCGCAGGCCCACCTCGTGGCCAGGGCCTCGACCGGGACCCCGCAGTCCAGGTCCAGGCGGACCAGCCCCCCCTGGACCTCCATGGCCACCACCGAACCGGGCAAGCGGTTGCGGGGGCTTCCGTGGGCTTCGCCTTCGCGGCCCAGACCGACGCCTTCCGCTGGGATGCAGGCATGGGCCCACGCGCCCAGGCCGCCGGGATCGGGGGCCCAGAGCTCGATGCCGCCGGCCTCGACCTTCACGAGCCCGTGCTCCCGCCCGAGGACCCTCACCTTCAGGATGGTCGAGAAGCCCATCAGGTTGGCCATGTCGGGATCCGCGGGTCGGGAGAACACCTCCGAGGGGGAGCCCTGCTGCCGAATGCGGCCCTCGTGCATGAGGAGCAGGTGGTCCCCCAGGGCCAGGGCCTCGCTCCGGTCGTGGGTCACGAGGAGGGTGGGGATGCGGAGCTGGCGCAGCCAGGCTGCGAGGTCGCGGCGGAGGGAGGCCTGGGTGGGTCGGTCCAGCGCCGAGAGGGGTTCGTCCAGCAGGAGGAGGCGGGGTCGCCGCGCCAGCGCTCGGGCCAGGGCCACACGCTGCTGCTGGCCGCCCGAGAGCTGGGAGGGCCACCGGCCTTCCAGCCCCGAAAGGTCCAGCA
>CAYSXG010000207.1:0-5797 GCA_964434895.1 uncultured Solibacteraceae bacterium
CGCCGTGCCGATGAGATGAACCCGGACCACCCGGCCGTCATCGCCGAGATGGCTCCGACGTATGCGCCGCTGGGCATCACCGCCAAGGCCACGGATGCCGGGAGGCCCATTCAGGCTCTGGGGCCGACAAAGACGGCCAGTGTGCTCGGTCCGGCCCCTCCCCCGCCCTTCTTGGGCCGCTAAATGGCCAGAACCATCGTGGCGGCGGGCCTGGCGGACCGCTGCAGGATCCAGCTGGCCTACGCCATCGGGGTGGCCGAGCCCGTGTCGATTTCCGTGGCCACCTTCGGGACCGGCCACGTCAGCGACGAGGCCATCGTGAAGGCGGTGCAGGAGGTCTTCAGTTGCACGCCCAAGGCCATGATCGACGCCCTGGACCTCCGGCGCCCCCTCTACCGTCCCACGGCGGCCTACGGCCACTTCGGCCGCGCCGAATTCCCCTGGGAGCGCACCGACAAGGCCGACGCCCTGAAGGCCGCTGCCAAGTAGACCTAGCGGTACTTCCCCGCGCTTTCGCGCACCCGCTCCACCCAGGCCGACCAGGCCCCCGGATCCAGGGGGCCGGGCCGGTGGGGCCGCAGGTTGCGGCGAAGGGCCCGGCCCCGCTCCAGGGCCGGCCCCCAAAGGGCCTCGGGCAGGCCCTCCAGGGCCTCGGCGCAGGCCCGGACGCCGGCCTCGGTCTGGCAAACCAACAGCCATTCGTGGCCCGCCTCCAGGCAGAACCGGACCCGATCGACCCAACTCCAGGCGGTGCATCCACCCATCTCCAGGTCGTCCGGGAGGAAGCGGGCCCGGACGCCCCAGGGGTTGTCGGCCACGGAGGGGCGGTGGAGGCTGGCCGGAAGGCCGCCGGTGGAGGGGAGGCGCACGTGGGCCACCATGGCCAGGCGGTCCAGGTTCCCCAGAGCGACGAAGGGCCGGGCGTTGGCCTCCACCTGGGCCGGATCCAGGACTTCGGGCAGGGCCCGGTGGCTGTCCACCCGGGTGCTCCCGAGGCCCGGGAAGTGCTTGAGGCAGCCCCGCAGGCCCGTGGATTCCAGGCCGTGGAGGAAGGCCCCGGCGGCGAGGGCCACGGCCTCCGGATCCGAGGCGGCGCAGCGGTCCCCCATGCCCGTGTCCGGGTGGCCGTCCCAGAGATCCGCCACCGGAGCGAAGTCCACGTTGAAGCCCAGGAGGCCCAGGCCCTCCCCCCAGAGCCGGCCCCAGGCCGCGCAGGCCTCGGCCCCGCCGGACTCCCATACGCGGCGGAAGGGAGGGGTCTCACCCACCCAGGGACGGAGCCTGGAAACGGCTCCCCCCTCCTGGTCCAGGGCCACGGCCAGGGGAAGTTCTCGGCCCCACCTCGCCTGCAAGCCGTCCAGCAGAGCCTTCAGCCGCCCGGGCCCCCGATCCGGGTCCGGGTCGAGGTTGCGGGCGAAGGGGATGATGCCGCCAGGGACCGGAAGGTCCGGCACCTCCGCGGCCTCCCGGCCGTCGAAACCGATCCAAAGGAGGGGCGAGGCGGCGTGGCTCATGCCCCCAACCTTAGCGCGGCAGCTGGCTCCACCCATACAGGCCGGCCTCCAGCTGGCGGCACCAGAGCCGGAAGCGGGAGTCCTCCATGGAGAAGGAGCTGCGCTGGCGGAAACCCAGGAGCAGGACCGCCAGCACCGTGGAGCGGTGCTTGAGGGGGACGAGGAAGGCCTCGTGCAGGGAACCCAGGCCCGCGGTGAGGTGGGCCGGGTGCTCGAGCCTTCCAAGGCGCGGCCCCAGCTCGTCGATGGACCAGGTGCGGGGCCCGCTCTGGGCCGCCACCCTCCAGGAGATGCCCTCGGGGATCAGGACCGCGTCCTCGTCCGGGCGCCAGCGGTTCCGCAGGTGCTGCAGGAAGGGATGGAGGACGCGGCCCAGGTCCCGCTCCCCCTGGGCGGCCACGAGCATCTCGTTGAGCCCGAGCATCTCGCTGTAGAGGGATTCCAGCTCCTGGGTGCGCTCCAGGACGAGCTCCTCCAGGCGCTGCTGGTAGGCTTCCAGGCTGGCCAGGGCCTGGGCATGGTCCAGGGCCCGGGCCACCAGGCTCTCCACCTCGGGGATCCGCACCGGTTTCTGGATGAAGTCGTAGGCCCCCCGCTTGAGGCTCTCCACCGCCGCCTCCGTGGAAGCGAAGCCCGTGATGACCACGCATAGGGTGCGGGGGGAGCGGATGCGCACCTCGGACATGAAGTCCAGGCCGCTGAGGCCGGGCATGTGGAGGTCCGTGATGACCAGGGGGAAGGACCGCTCCTCGATCAGGCGGAGTCCGGTCACCGCCTCCGGGGCCGTGTGGACCTCGTAGCCGCTGCGGCGGAGCACGTGCTCCAGGGCCTCCCGGATGTGGGGCTCGTCGTCCACGATGAGGATGGGGCCCGGGTTAGCCACGCGGCCGTCCCGTCGGAGGTCGGGCCCCGGGGGCGCGGAGGCCGGCCACCGCTACAGGCTCCCCACGGTTTCCGAGGCCGTGAGATCGAAGATGCGGGCTTCCACGAAGATGCCGAAGAGGTCCAGGTCCAGGAGTCCGTCCCGGGCCTCCTCCTCGAGGATCTGCAGGCTCCGCTCCACGCTCACGGCCTGCTTGTAGGGGCGGTCCTTGGCCGCCAGGGCGTCGAAGACGTCGGAGATGGACATGATGCGGCTCTGGACCGGGATCTCCTCCCCCTTGAGGCTGCGGGGGTAGCCCCGGCCGTTGAGGCGTTCGTGGTGGGCGTAGGCGATCTCCGGGACCCCGGCCAGCTCCTGGGTCCAGGGGATCTGGCTCAGGAAGCGGAAGGTGTGGGTGACGTGGAGGTTGATCTCCTCCCGCTCCTCGCTGGAGAGGCTGCCCTTGCGGATCCGGAGCCGCTCCATGTCCGTGGGCTCTACCACCCGGGCGGGCCGGCCGCTCCAATGGTCCACGACGAGGGTCTCCAGGCGCACCAGCTCCGCCGCCACGTCCTCGGGCAGCACCTTGGGCTCGTTGCTGCGCCGCACCAGGTCCACCAGCCCGTCCGTTTCGAAGCGCAGCTCCTTCAGGATGCGCTGGGCCCTTTCCGGGTCGTAGATCTCCCCCAGGCTCCAGGCCACGTCCATGGCCTGGAGGCTGCGTTCGAGGTCCCGCTGGTAGAGGCGCTGGAGGATCTGCTCCAGCCGCTCCGGCTCCAGCTTCTTGGCCTTGACGAGCAGGTGCTCCCGGACCCCCACCTTGCCGAAATCGTGAAGGAGGCTGGCGTAGCGGATCTCCCGGAGCTGGCGCTCGGAGAAGTGAAGCCCCCCGTAGCGCCCGCCGGGGGTCTGGTTCACGGCGATGGCCAGGCCCGTAGTGAGGGTGGCCACCCGCTGGCTGTGGCCGGAGGTGGAGGGGTCCCGGGCCTCGATGGCGGTCACGGAGGCGTTCACGAAGCTTTCGAAGAGGCGCTCGATGTCCTCCTTCAGCTTGAGGATCTCCGCGGTGCGCTCGGCCACCATCTCCTCCAGGTGGGCCTGGTAGGCCTCGTTCTGCCGCAGGAGGGTGTAGTGCTCCAGGGCCCGGCGGAGGCTCGCGTCGATCTCCGCGAGCTTGAAGGGCTTCTGGATGAAGTCGTAGGCCCCCCGCTTCACCGCCTGGATGGCGGACTCGGTGGTGGCGTAGCCGGTCATCAGGATGGTGAAGGTCTTGGGATCCACCTCCCGGATGGCCTTGATGAGCTCCAGGCCCGAAAGGCCGCCTGGCATGTTCAGGTCTGTGAAAATTACGGGAAAGTGCTTTGTCTTCAGTTTTTCCAGGGCCGCCGTGCCGTGCTCCGCCCCCTCGGCGTCGTAGCCTTGGGATTGGAGGGCCTCGACAAGGAGGTCCCTCAGATCGGGCTCGTCGTCGACGATGAGGACCGAATTGAAGACCACGCCGGCTCCAGGGTGCTGGATCCTCTATCGGCGGCGGGGGCGGAAAAGACAATTCCTGGCCGCCTCCGTTTTGGGGATGCGGTATTTTCCCATTTTGGCCCCTACTGCAGAGCTCCCGGGAGGACTTGAATGGAGTCGTCCTGGAGGACCAGGCGGGCCACGGACCCCGAGGGCAGGCGGCCCTCCAGCACCAGCCGGGAGAGGGGGTTCACGACCTGGTGCTGGATGAGGCGCTTGAGGGGGCGGGCGCCCAGCTGGGGGTCGGTCCCCTCCTCCGCCAGCCAGGCCAGGACCTCCTCCGGCGCCTCCAGGGCCACGCGCTTCTCGTCCAGCAGGACCTCCACGCGCCGGAGCTGGATCCGGGCCACGGCCCTCATGTCCTCGCTCCCCAGCGGGCGGAAGGTGACCACCTCGTCGATGCGGTTCAGGAATTCGGGGCGGAAGTGGGAGCGCAGGGCCGCCTGCACTTCGGCCTGGGCCCCTTCGGGGCGGCCCCCGGCGTTGAAGATGGCCTGGCTGCCCACGTTGGAGGTCATGAGGAGGACTGTGTTGCGGAAGTTGACGGTGCGACCCTTGCCGTCCGTGAGGCGGCCGTCCTCCAGCACCTGGAGGAAGAGGTCGAAGATCCGCGGATGGGCCTTCTCCATTTCGTCCAGGAGAATGACGGCGTAGGGGCGGCGGCGGACGACCTCCGTGAGGCGACCCCCCTCCTCGTAGCCCACGTAGCCCGGTGCGGCGCCGATGAGGCGGGTGGCGTCCGCCTCGTGGGTGAATTCGCTCATATCGATGCGCACCAGGGCGGACTCGGAATCGAAGAGGAATTCCGCCAGGGCCCGGGCGGCCTCGGTCTTCCCCACCCCGGTGGGACCCAGGAAGAGGAAGGACCCGATGGGCCGGGCGGCGTCCGAAAGACCCGCCCGGCTCCGGCGCAGGGCGTCGGCGATGGCCCGGAGGGCGGGCTCCTGCCCCACCACCCGCTGGCCGAGCCGCTCCTCCATGTGCAGGAGCTTCTGGACCTCCCCCTCCAGCAGGCGGGAGACGGGGATGCCCGTCCACTTGGACACCACGGAGGCCACGTCCTCTTCGCCGACTTCCAGGCGCAGCATGGCGCTATCGACCCTCATGGCGGATCCGATCTGCTTTTCGAGGGAGGGGATCTCCCCGTACTCCAGGCGGGAGGCCCGCTCGTAGTCGCCCCTCTGCTTGGCCTGCTCCAGTTCCACCCGGAGGTCGTCCAGGCGCTTCTGCTGGGCCCGGGCGGCCTCGATGGCCTTCTTCTCGTTTTCCCACTGGGCCCTCAGTCGAGCCAGCTCCTCGCCCAGCTCCGCCAGCTCCTTGTCCAGCTCCTTCAGTCGGGCCCTGCTGGCGGCGTCCTTTTCCTTGGCCAGGGCGTGGCGCTCCAGCTGGAGCTGCATGTCCCGGCGCTCCCGCACGTCGATCTCGATGGGGCGGGAATCCAGCTGCATGCGCACCGAAGCGGCCGCCTCGTCCATGAGGTCCACGGCCTTGTCCGGGAGGAAGCGGTCGGAGATGTAGCGATGGCTTAGATGCACCGCCTCCACCAGGGCGGCGTCCTGGATGCGGACCCCGTGGTGCAGTTCGTAGCGCTCCTTGAGGCCCCGCAGGATGGAGACGGCGTCCTCCAGGCCCGGCTCGTCCACGAAGACCGGCTGGAAGCGGCGCTCCAGGGCGGCGTCCTTCTCGACGTGCTTCTGGTACTCGTTCAGCGTCGTGGCGCCGATGCAGCGCAGCTCCCCCCGGGCCAGGGCGGGCTTCAGGAGGTTGGCGGCGTCCATGGAGCCTTCGGCGCTGCCGGCCCCCACGAGGAGGTGCAGCTCGTCGATGAAGAGGATGATGTGCCCCTCGGCCGCCTCGATCTCCTGGATGACCCCCTTGAGGCGCTCCTCGAACTGGCCGCGGTACT
>CAYSXG010000208.1:0-457 GCA_964434895.1 uncultured Solibacteraceae bacterium
TTCCGAGTACCCACCCCAGACGATCTCTTTGCCACATGCCGCGCACGATTTCATGAGCACCATCATATCGGCCCGACAGGTCAACTGCAGTGGACTGAGGGGTTGTTATTGCGGATTCCGTAGATGGACGCAGATCATGGCCTGCGCCGCCGGTGGGTCTTGAGCCGGCGAACCTTTTTGCCAATGACTTGCTCGGCGCCAGTCCAACCCTGAAATCTCACCTCGACTCCTTCTGTCGTGGTCCTTAACTGAATCACGGGCTCGTCCGCGCATCGATACAGGCTGTCCTTCAGTCGTGCCAGAACCACCGGACTTTCCGGCTGCTCGCTAGGTGCCTCGACCCGGGCATCAACCGTGCTCCAGCAGGAGATGCACCATGGCGGTTTGGCAGCCACGGCGACTTTGGGCCCTTCCAGGT
The DNA here is from genome assembly GCA_964434895.1 of uncultured Solibacteraceae bacterium. Classification (GTDB taxonomy): domain Bacteria; phylum Acidobacteriota; class Holophagae; order Holophagales; family Holophagaceae; genus CAYSXG01. Next base: position 419 of record CAYSXG010000208.1, read on the forward strand.
GCAGGGTTTGGACGTTTATCCGCGCCGTCAGGCTGATGG
>CAYSXG010000208.1:467-1403 GCA_964434895.1 uncultured Solibacteraceae bacterium
TCGTCCATCGGTAGCGACCATTTGGACCCTTTCGTTCGGAACAGAGCCAGGAAGGTATGTGTTACGCATGGTGCCGGGACCGAGAGGCCTTCCAGAACCCAACCATCGATTTTCCCGAGGACCTGCACAGAGGGCGTACTGGATCCAGCGGCAGCCTTCGTGGGTGTGAACTTCGGCAGATTCCCGGAACTCGGACCCAGCGTCGCCGCCCACGCGGCCCAGGCCTTTCCGAGTCCATCCATCGAGTCCGCTAGATCAGGTGGAACTTCCTTCCCCACATCGCCGGCGAGGTCGAACTGGATGTAGCGGTCCCATGCATCCTTGAATCTTTGTTCGGGGCTCTGGGCGCACAGAGCTGGGGCCAGGACAGCTGCGGAGATCAGGATTCTGCGGACCATGGCGAATCCATGATCCATGAAAGGCGGTCTTTCCAATCCCGTTATTCGGCGTAATCTGCGGTTCCCATTCCGCTCCGGAGGTCGCCATGTCCCGAATCCACCACTTCATCTGGCCCGAGGTCTCGACCACGGACGCGTCGAAGGCGGTGGCCTTCTACTCGGCGCTCATGGGCTGGACGGACATGCCCGTCATGGACGGCGGCTACCACATCTTCCAGATGGGCGGGAAGGACGTGGGCGGCCTCTACCAGCTCATGCCCGAGCAGCTGGCCCGGGGCGTGAAGCCCCACTGGATGAACTACGTGGGCGTGGAGAGCTCGGACGCGGCGGCGGCCAAGGCGAAGGCGCTGGGCGGCACCGTGCTCAACGAGCCCTTCGACGTGCCCGGCGTGGGCCGCATGGCGGTGGTCCAGGATCCGGCGGGCGCGGCCTTCTGCCTCTGGCAGGACGCGGGCTACCAGGGCACGCCGGCCCGAGGCGTGGGCGCCCACTGCTGGACCGGACTGGCCAGCCCGGACCGGGCCAAGGCCCTCCCCTC
>CAYSXG010000208.1:1413-5791 GCA_964434895.1 uncultured Solibacteraceae bacterium
AGACCATCGCGCGACGGAGGCGATCGACGCGTTCAAGGTCGCGCTCGATCTCGATCCCGCGCATCTCCAGGCCAACGTCGCGATCGGGGACGCCTGGCTCGCCCTCGGAAACGTCGACGAAGCCTCGCCGTCGTACTACCGCGCCTTGAAGCTGCGCGCGGAGTACCCGGCCGCGCTCGACGGACTCGCCCGGGTCGCGGAGGCGCAGGGAGACGACGAAAAGGCCCTCGCCTTCTACGAGGGCATGTTCGGCTGGACGCGCATGCCCGGCGACACCAAGGACGGCTTCGACTACGCGGAGCTGGTGGCCCCCGGCGATGAGCAGCCTTTCATCGGGTCCTACCAGATGGGCCCCGAGTACGGGGACCTCCCCTCCCACTGGAACAACTACTTCGAGGTGGCCGACTGCGACGGCACCGCGGCCAAGGCCGTGGAACTGGGCGCGAGGCTCCAGGTGCCGCCCACGGACATTCCGGACGTGGGCCGCTTCTGCATGATCTGCGATCCCTTCGGCGCCATGTTCTGCGTGGTCAAGCTGCTGCCCCACTGAGGCCGGCGGAGACGCCCCAGCCCCGGGGTATCGTAGGGGATCGCTTGGAGCATCCCCATGGAAGGACTTCGACAGGACACGCGGCTGGTGGTGGAACGGCTGGAGGGCCAGGTGGCCAGCCTCCGGCGCAGCCTCTGGTTCCTCACCCGCCGGCTGGCTGGAGGCTTGGCTTTCTTGCTCTTGACGCACCGCCACCCCAAGGTCGCGGGCCCTTCGACCCGGCAGGTCCAGGGGCTCACGGTGGTGGATGGAACCGGCGCTGCGCGGGCCACGCTCGGAAGCGATGGCCTCCACCTCCTTGACGCCCAGGGCCATGAACGGGGCGGCCTCCTGCTGCAGGCGGACGGAACGGCCTGCCTGTCGTTGAAGGATGTCCGCGGCGCGGACCTTCTGAAGGCCGCGGCCCCCAGCCAGGGTGGCGCCCTCGCCCTGTGGACGCCCGGCGGTGACGCGGTGTTGCTGGGCACGGCCCAGGGGCCCACCCTTCAACTCCGCAAGGGCGGAAGGCTGCTGCTCAAGCAGCCCTATGACGCCGCGGAGCTGAGGTAGCCATGCGCGCCCTCGTCTTCGACGCCTTTGGTGATCCCGCCCAGCAGCTCCAGCTGAAGGAGCTGCCCACGCCCGAGCCCGGCCCCGGGGAGGTGCGGCTGCGGATGAAGCTGCGCCCCATCAACCCCTCGGACCTGCTGCAGGTGGTGGGCGTCTATGGCCGCAAGGCCGTGGTGCCGGCCGTGGCGGGGTTGGAAGGGTTGGGCACCATCGAGGCACTGGGGCCCGGGGTGGAGGGTTTCGCCCTCGGCCAGCGGGTGGTGCCCCTGGGCGCCCAGGGAACCTGGGCCGATCAGCTCGTCACGCCGGCCGAGAACCTGGTGCGTCTGCGGGACGACCTTCCGGACGACCAGGCCTCCCAGCTCATCGTGAACCCCCTCACAGCCTGGCTCATGGCCATCGAGGAGCTAAAGCTCGAGCCCGGCCAGTGGCTCATCCAGACCGCCTCAGGCTCGGCCGTGGGCCGCTGCCTCATCCAGCTGGGCAAGCTGCGGGGCTTCAAGACCCTCTGCCTGGTCCGCAATCCGGAGCAGATCATGGAGCTGCTGGCGCTGGGCGCCGATGCGGCTGTGTGCACGGAGACGGCGGACTGGACCGATCAGGTCCAGGCGCTGCTGCCCAAGGGGGGCGCCCACGCGGCCGTGGACGCGGTGGGCGGCAGGGTGGTTGTCGAGCTGGTGAAGCTGTTGCGGAACGGCTCCACCGCCCTCGTCTACGGCGCCCTCAGCATGGAGCCCCTGCAGCTGCCGGGTGGCCAGGTCATCTTCAAGGTGGCCACGGTGAAGGGCTTCTGGCTTACCGACTGGAAGCTGCGCACACCCAAGGCGGAGAAGGAGCGTGTGCTGGACGAGCTCATGGCTGTCATGGCCGCGGGCAAGATGACGGTGCCCGTGGACGGCACCTATCCCCTGGCGCAGTACCGCGAGGCCATCTCCCACGCCCAAGCGCAGGGCCGCCACGGGAAGATCCTGCTGGGCGCCTGAGGCGACTGCCCCTGGCCCTTCGTCCCTAGCCGGACGCTTGGCCAAGGACCAAGGTCGAAGGACCCAGGACTTTTTTGTTGCGCCCCGGGCGCGACCCTCCCAACAATGCCCTCCCAAGCACACACAACATGGGAGGACGCATGTCCGGCAAGCCTCCGTCGGCCCCCCGGGTCGCAGCCCTGGTGGGGCCCTACCTCAGCGGCAAGACCACGCTCCTGGAAAGCCTTCTCGCGCACTGCGGCGCGATCCCGAAGAAGGGCTCGGTGAAGGACAAGAGCAGCGTGGGGGATGCCTCCCCGGAGGCGCGCGCGCGGCAGATGAGCCTGGAGCTCAATGCCGCCGCCACCAGCTTCCTGGGCGAGAGTTGGACCTTCCTCGACTGCCCGGGCTCGGTGGAGTTCGGCAGCGACGCCATGGCGGCGCTCCTCGTGGCCGACGTGGCGGTGGTGGTCTGCGAGCCGGAACCCGGCAAGGCGGCCGTGGCGGCGCCCATCCTGCGCTTCCTGGACGAGAAGCGCATCCCGCACCTCATCTTCCTCAACAAGCTGGACAGCGGCGGCGCCGCGCGGGTCAAGGACACGGTGGCGGCGCTGCAGGCGGTGAGCTCCCGGCCGCTGGTGCTACGGGAGCTGCCCATCCGCGAGGGCGACAAGGTCACGGGCTTCGTGGACCTCGTGAGCGAGCGGGCCTACAAGCTGGGTCCCGGCGGCGCCGGAGATCTGATGCCGCTGCCGGAATCCCTGCTGCCGGAGGAGCACGAGGCGCGGCGCGAGATGCTGGAGCACCTGGCCGACTTCGACGACCACCTGCTGGAGGAGCTGCTGGAGGAGGTGTCGCCCAGCGAGGAGGAGGTCTTCGAGGACTTCCGCAAGGAACTGGCGGAGGACCTCATCGTGCCGGTGCTCTTCGGCTCGGCGGACAAGGACCACGGCGTGCGCCGCCTCATGAAGGCCCTGCGCCACGAAGCCCCGGAGCCCGCCGCCACCGCCAAGCGGCTCGGCATCCCGGAAGGCAAGGAGGCCCTCGCCCAGGTCTTCCGCACCGTCCACGCGGCCCATGTGGGCAAGCTCAGCTACGCGCGCATCTGGCGGGGCAGCTTCTCCGACGGCGGCAACGCGGGCGGCGCCCGCATCAGCGGCCTCTACCGTCCCTTCGGCGCCACCCAGAACAAGGTCTCCCAGGCTGTGGCCGGGGAGGTCGTGGCCCTGGGCCGCCTGGAATCCGTGCACACGGGCCAGGGCGTCACGCCCGGCGGCGCGGTGGACCTGGGCTGGCCAGGGCCCGCCCAACCCGTGGCGGTGATGGCGTTGAAGGTCTCCAAGTCCGGCGACGAAGTGAAGCTGGGCGGCTCCCTGCAGAAGCTCTGCGAGGAGGATCCGACCCTGAGCCTGGAGCAGCACGAGGTCACCCATGAGCGCCTGCTCTGGGGGCAGGGCGAGATCCACCTGAAGACCGCGCTGGAGCGGCTGAAGAACCGCTTCGGCCTGGAGGTGGCCGTCGAGCAGCCGCAGGTGCCCTACAAGGAGAGCATCCGCAAGCCCGTGGCGCAGCACGGCCGCTTCAAGCATCAGAGCGGCGGCCATGGCGCCTTCGGCGACGTGCACCTCGAGATCAAGCCGCTACCCCGGGGCACGGGTTTCGTCTTTGAGGAGAAGATCGTCGGCGGCGTCATCCCCCGGCAGTTCTTCAGCTCCGTGGAGAAGGGCTGCATCGAGTACATGAAGCACGGTCCTCTGGGCTTCCCCGTGGTGGACCTCCAGGTGGCCCTCGTCCACGGCAGCTTCCACAGCGTGGACAGCTCGGACGCGGCCTTCCAGCAGGCGGCGCGCATCGCCATGAGCGAGGGCCTGCCCCTCGCCAGCCCCGTGTTGCTGGAGCCCATCCTGGAGCTGCGACTCAGCGTGCCCTCCGAGCACACCGCCAAGGCCCAGCGCCTCGTCACCGGCCGCCGCGGCGGCCAGATCCTGGGCTTCGACGCCAAGGCGGACTGGGAGGGCTGGGACATCGTCAGCGCCTACCTGCCCCAGGCCGAGATGAAGGATCTCATCGTGGAGCTGCGTAGCCTCACCATGGGCGTCGGCTTCTTCACCTGGGCCTTCAATCGCCTCCAGGAACTCGAAGGCCGCGACGCCGACAAGGTGGTGGAGACACGGAAGACGGCGCTGGCGAAGGCGCATTAAATCCCGGCCTCCGGCCTCCGGCTTCAGGCTACTGGAGGTCTGCACGCTATGCTGTGGTATTGCCCCCATGGCGGAATGGCAGACGCAGCGGACTTAAAATCCGCAGCCCGCAAGGG
>CAYSXG010000209.1:0-2449 GCA_964434895.1 uncultured Solibacteraceae bacterium
GCCCTGGAGGCCGTGATCCCCCACAAGCCCCACTGGGTCACCCTCGTGCCCGAGACCCGGGAGGAGCTCACCACCCAGGGGGGCCTGGACGCGGTCTTCCTCCAGACCCACCTGAAGGGCATCATCCGCGAACTGCGGAGTTCGGACATCCAGGTGAGCCTCTTCGTGGACCCGGTCCTAGAGCAGGTGAAGATGGCCGCCAAGCTCGAGGCCGACGCGGTGGAGCTGAACACGGGGTCCTACGCGGACCTGCCCCTGGGTTCGGACCCTCAGCCGGAGCTGAACCGGCTGCGGGAGAGCGCCCGGCTGGCGGCCCGGCTGGGCCTGCGGGTGCTGGCGGGTCACGGGCTGAGCACCCGCAGCGCCCCGGCCGTCGCCGCCATCGCCGAGATCGAGGAGCTCAACATCGGCCACAGCATCGTGGGCCGCGCCGTTCTGGTGGGCATGGACAGCGCCGTGCGGGAGATGCTGCGGGCCATCGCGGGACCCGGAGAGCCCCGCTGATGTCGAACCTCAAGGGCAATCTCCAGAGCATCTCCCTGATGGACGTGGTCCAGCTCCTCCACGTCAACAAGAAGACGGGCCACCTGAAGGTGGTCTCCGGCAAGATCTCCGGCGTCCTCTACGTGGTGAGCGGCGAGGTGATCCACGCCGAGGCCGGGGGCGTCAAAGGGGAGATGGCCGCCTTCGACATCCTGGAATGGGACCGGGGGGAATTCGAGTTCATCCAGGCCAAGGTGGCCACCCCCCAGAGCATCCGGCGCTCGGTGCCGGACCTGCTCATGGAATCCGCCCGCACCAGCGACAGCCGCAAGCGCCTGCGGGGCCTCTTCCCGGACCTCAACCACGTACCGGCCCCCAAGCTGGAGGAGCCCGCCCTCACCCAGGGCCTGAAGCTCTATTCCGAGGACCGGAAGGTGGTGCCCTTCTTCGACGGCTTCCGCAGCTTCCTGGAAGTGATGGCCACCAGCGAGCAGAACGAGGTGGGGGTCCTCCAGGCCGCGAGCATCCTGCTGGACGCCGGGCGCCTGGAAGTGGTGGACCCGACCGTCTCCGTGACCGTGGGGCTCCTGAAGTCGGGCTTCTTCCGCAAGGCCACCCACGTGGAGCTGCCCAAGTACGTGGAGGCCCACTGGAGGTCCCTGGGACCCTACCAGTCCAAGTCCATCCCCAACGTCCGCATCATCTGGCCCGGCGGCCCGGCCGTCGAGGCCCTGCAGTTCAACGGGGCCGTCCCGGACGGGACCCTCCTCATCACCAAGGAACTCATGCAGGGGATGGGACTTGCCGAGGGGGACAGTGTTACCGTGAGGCCAGCCCCCTGAATCCCTCGGTCCTTGCCGCGAGGCCCCCATGGAATCCGACAGCCCCTCCCTTCCCACCCCGCCCGAGGCGGCCGACGCCGCCGTGGAGGTCGAGCCCGAGCAGCTGGTCAGCGAGTTCCAGCAGCGCAGCGAGACCCTGGACCGCCGCCTGGACGCCCTCCAGAGCCTGATCCACGAGATCCGGTCGGAACTGGCGGTGGAGGCCCGGGAGAGCCTCTCCAAGCTGGCCCAGGCCGCCCGGGACATGACCAACGGCCGGGTCTACCAGAAGATCGACGTGGAAGCGAAGGGGGAGCTGGGGGCCCTCGTCCACAGCCTCAACCAGACCCTCATGAACCTCCAGCAGCTGGACGCCTCCGTGAAGGAGCAGACCAATCAGGTGCCGGAGCTGGCGGCCCAGCTGGACGCCATCACCAAGGACACCGAGGAGGCCACCCAGGGCGTCATGAACCGCCTGGACGCCCTCATGTCCTCTTCGGAGCTGGCCTGCCGGCAGCTGGACGCGGCCATGCAGGCCCTCCAGGAGCAGGCGGAGGCGCAGACCGCCTTCCAGCGCCAGATCGACGCCTTCCTGGAGCAGGCCACCTCCGGGGGGAACCCCACGGCGGTGGCCCAGGAGATCCTCGAATTCCTCTTCTCCCACCGGCTGGCCACCCGCGCCGGCAGCATCGACCTGGGCTCGGCCCGGGCCCACATCCAGACCGTCAACGACGAGTCCTTCGAGATCCTCAACACCCTCCAGTTCCAGGACATCACCCGCCAGAAGATCGAAAAGGTGGTCCTCCTGCTGAAGAAGTTCCAGAACGGCCTCCAGCGCCTCCTCCACATCTTCCACATCGAGATGGAGGCCGCCGGCCAGGAGGTCTTCGAGGAGCGCAGCATCGCCACCCAGGACCGCATCTTCGAGGCCAAGCTGGAGGCCGACCACAGCAAGGAATCCGTGGACGACATCATCGCCCAGTTCCAGAAGAACAAGCAGGGATGAGGCCGCAAGGCTAACGAAACACCCTCGTCTCGCGACCCGCATCGGGCCTTATCCTCGCCCGTGCGGGGACCCCGCTCGCGAGGGCGCCTGTGCGCCCTCGTCTCGCGACCCGCATCGGGCCTTTATTCTCGCCCGTGCG
>CAYSXG010000209.1:2549-5760 GCA_964434895.1 uncultured Solibacteraceae bacterium
GGGGCCCCGCTCGCGACGGCGCCTGTGCGCCCTCGTCTCGCGACCCGCATCGGGCCTTATTCTCGCCCGTGCGGGGGCCCCGCTCGCGACGGCGCCTGTGCGCCCTCGTCTCGCGACCCGCATCGGGCTCGAGGATGCGCGTTCTCGTAGGTCTTGGCGAGCTGCTCCAGGTCCAGGTGGGTGTAGCGCTGGGTGGTGCTGAGGCTGGCGTGGCCGAGGAGCTCCTGGATGGCCCGCAGGTCCATGCCCCGGGCCAGGAGGTGGGTGGCGAAGCTGTGGCGGAGGGCGTGGGGGCTCACCCGCGCCCGCAGGGCGGCGGCCTCCAGGGCCCGGGCCAGGAGGGCGCGGACGCTGGTGGGCGTGAGCCGGCCGCCGCGCTGGTTGAGGAAGAGGGCCGGCGTCGGGGGGAGGCCCTTCTCCGCCAGCCAGGCGCCGCGAAAGCCGAGGTAGGCCCGCAGGACCTCCTCCGCCTGGGGATGGAAGGGCACGAGGCGCTCCTTCCGGCCCTTGCCCAGCACCCGCAGGGTCCGCTCGGGGATCAAAAGATCGTTTAGGTCCAGGCCCACCAGCTCCGAGACTCGCAGGCCCGAGGCGTAGAGCAGCTCCAACAGGGCCCCCAGCCGGGCGCTGACGAAGTCCGCGGGAAGGGGCAGCTCCAGCAGGGCCCGGCTCTCCTCCTCCGTGAGGAAGGCGGGCAGGCGCTTGGGCTGCTTGGGGTTCCGCAGGCCCACCGCGGGGTTCTCCGCCACGCGCCCCGTCTCCCAGAGCCATTTGAAGAAGGCCCGGGCGGTACTGAGGATGCGGGCCTGGCTGGCGGGGTCCAGGCCCCGCTGTCCCAGTTCCACCGCGAAGCGGCGCAGGGTCCGGGGCTTCACCGACCAGCCCTCCCAGCGCTCCGCTGCCGCGTGGGCCAGGAGCTTGGCCAGGTCGCCCTCCTGGGCCCGGGCCGTGTGGGGGGAGACCCCCCGGGCCCGCTGCTCCAGGTGGAAGGCCGCGACGGCCTCGGTCAGGGGATGGGCGGGGTCCATAGCTGCTACCATGCCAGGAAAGCCCCCCACCGGAGTACCTGCGTGTCCCTCGCCGAAGTGACCACCATTGCCGAGCTGTTCTACGAGGGCCTCAAGCACCGGATGCCGGACGCCATCGCCTACAAGCGGGACGGGCAGTACGTGCAGGTGTCCAGCCGGGAGATCCAGGACCAGGTGGAGTGGCTGGCCCTGGCCCTGGACGCCCGGGGCCTACGGGCCGGGGACCACGTGGCCCTGCTTTCGGAGAACCGGCCCGAGTGGGCCTACGTGGACTACGCCTGCGCCCTCATGGGCCTGCCGGACGTCACCATCTACGCCACGCTGCTGGCGGCCCAGGCCGCCTACATCCTGGACAACAGCCGGTCCAAGTGGGTCTTCTGCTCCACCCCCGCCCAGCTCCAGAAGGTGCTGGAGACCTGGCACGAGCTGCCGGGCCTGGAGGTGGCGGTGCTCATGAAGGAGGGCCCCCTCCCCGCGGCCCCCGCGGGCAAGACCATCCTGGCCTACTCCACCCTCATCCAGGAAGGACAGGCCCTGGAGGCCCGCCGGGGGGAGGTGCGGGAATGGGGCAGCCGGCGCCGGCCCGAGGACCTGCTGACCCTCATCTACACCAGCGGCACCACCGGGGATCCCAAAGGGGCCATGCTCACCCACGGGAACATCATCTCGAACATGATGGCGGCCCTGCGGGTGCTGCCCGTGCGCACCGGGGACCGCTGCCTCAGCTTCCTGCCCCTGACCCACATCTTCGAGCGACTGGCAGGCCACTACGTGATGCTCTACATCGGCTGCGCCATCTACTACGCCGAGAGCGTGAACACCGTGCCCCAGAACCTGCTGGAAGTGCGGCCCACGGTGCTCTCCTCCGTGCCCCGCATCTACGAGAAGATCTACGCCAAGGTGCAGGACGCCATCGCCGAAAGCCCCAAGATCAAGCGGATCCTCTTCCGCTGGGCCATGGGGGTCGGGAAGGAGGCCGTCCCCCTCCTCTACGAGGACCGGGAGCCCCACGGCTGGCTGGGCGTGAAGTTCACCCTCGCCCGGGCCCTGGTCTTCAAGAAGATCCACGCCCGCACCGGGGGCCTCCTGCGCTTCGCGGTCTCCGGCGGCGCCCCCCTGGGCGCCCAGGTCATGGAGTTCTTCTGGATCCTGGGCCTGCCCATCCTCGAGGGCTACGGCCTCACGGAGACCAGCCCGGTCATCACCGTGAACCGCATGGGCAGCGTGGGCCCGGGCACCGTGGGGATCCCCCTCTACGAGACCTGGAACGGCAAGCCTTTCGTGCGCATCGCCTCCGACGGCGAGATCCTCTGCCACGGGCCCAACGTGATGAAGGGCTACTGGGCCAACGAGCAGGCCACCCGGGAGGCCATCGACGAGGAAGGCTACTTCCACACCGGCGACATCGGGGAATTCGACGCCCAGGGCCGCCTCAAGATCACCGACCGGAAGAAGGAGCTCATCGTCACCAGCGGCGGCAAGAAGATCGCCCCCCAGCCCATCGAGAACGCCCTCAAGACCGACAAGTACGTCTCCCAGGCCGTCCTCATCGGCGACAACCGCAACTTCATCTCCGCCCTCATCGTGCCCAACTTCGACTCCCTGGAGCGCTGGGCCAACCTCAAGAAGCTGCGCTTCGCCAACCACCGCGAGCTGGTGGAGCAGGACCTCGTCCAGGCCAAGCTCATGAGCCGCATCGAGCGCGTCAACGCGAACCTGGCCAACTACGAGCGCATCAAGAAGATCAAGCTCCTGGACCAGGAGATGACCGTGGAGGACGGCCAGCTCACCCCCAGCCTCAAGATCAAGCGCCGGGTGGTGAAGGAGATGTACGGCGGCCTCATCGACAGCATGTACGAAGAGCACAAAGGCGAGACCGAAGCCCACTGAGGCCCTGAAGATTTCGGAAGGAATAATACCGAGCCCCTATCCCAAACCCGTGCTCTTATCGGGGAGGCGAAAGGATAGGACCTCCATGCCATCCCATCGGACGCCTCCCTCCAAGCTCACCCACGGCTTCGCCATTGTGCTGGGAGCCTTCCTCCTCTTCCAGATCCAACCCCTGGCCGCCAAGGCCATCCTGCCCTGGTTCGGCGGCTCGGCGGCGGTGTGGACCACCTGCCTGCCCCTCTTCCAAGCCGGGCGTCTGCTCCGGTACCTCTACCCCCACGGGCTCATTTCCC
>CAYSXG010000210.1:0-5759 GCA_964434895.1 uncultured Solibacteraceae bacterium
CAGCTTGGTGAGCTGCTCCAGGCTCGAGGGGAAGCCCCCGGTGCGGGCCTGGTACATGCGGATGCCGTTGCGCAGGTGTTCCCCGCGGTAGATGAGCTCGGCTTCCAGTTCCCGCTGGACCTCGGCCCGAACGGCGGGAATGCCCTTCTGGAGGAAGATGCCCATCACCGTGCAGACCCCCAGCAGAAGAGCCAGGATGAAGCCCCGCTCCCCGCTGCTGGCGCCCCGCTGGCGGGCTGCCCAATCCACGTCCACCTCCCCCTCGAGTATCGCACGCCTCTGCGGGGGCGTCGGGCCCCCTTCCCAGGTGCCCCCGGCGCCCCCGGGGTTCCCGCTCAGGCCCCGGATTTCAGGAGGGCCGCGAAGGTCTCCACCAGGGCCGGATCGAACTGCCGCCCAGCCAGGCGGGAGAGCTCCGCCAGGGCCTCCGCCTGGGGAACGGCCGCCCTCCAGGGCCTACCGGCGGTCATGGATTCGTAGGCGTCCGCCAGGGCCAGGATGCGGCTCCCCAGGGGGATCTCCTCCCCCGCGAGACCGCCGGGATAGCCCCCCCGTCCCAGTGCTCGTGGTGGTGCTCGATGAGCCGCAGGACGTCGAAGGGGAAGCGCAGATCCTTGAGGAAGCCCGCCGCGTGGGCCGGATGGCTCTTGATCCGCTCCCGGTCCTCCGGCCCGAAGGGGCCCTTCTGGTGGAGGGAGGGGTCCAGCAGGATCCCCCCCACGTCGTGGAGGATGGCTGCGATGTCCAGGGCCTCGGCGTCGGCCCCGGGAAGGTCCAGGCGCAGGGCCAGGGCCCGGGCGTGGTGGGCGCAACCCAGGCTGTGGGCCCTCAGGCCCGGGACCCGGCCCTCGGCGCTCGCCAGGATGCGGTGGGCGAAGGAAAGGAAGGCCTCGTGGTAGCGCTCGCGGATCCGGGCCTCCTCCAGGTACTGCCGCAGCAACCCCAGGGCCGGCGCGAGGGCCCGGAGCTCCCGTTCGTGCACGGGGGCGTACTCCAGGCGGAAGACCATGAGGAGATCCTGGCTCCGAGGTCCCAGGGAGAGGTTCTCCTGGGTGGCGAAGGCCCCGTCCAGGGCGGTCCCGCCCTCCCGGCCGCTCCGGGAGAGAAGCCTCAGGTCCTGCTCCACTACCTGGGGCAGGTGGAAGGTGGCGTGGGCCAGGATCTGCTGCTGCAGGTTCTCGGAAAGGGGGGCGGGGCTGTAGCAAAGGAGGGGACGGGCCTCCTCCGGCGACTCCCACCAGAAGACCACCGCCGCGAAGGGGCTCAGGCGGCAGAGAAGGGCCGCCGCCTCCCAGAAGTAGCCGCGCTGCTCGGGAGTGAACATGCCGGACCGTCGGGGAGAGGAGAGGGCCCGGGCCGGGGGGAGGCCCGGAAGGGTGGCCGGCTCGGCGTCGGAATCCAGGGCCCGGAACTCCCCGGACTCCTTGAAGCCCGTCAGTTTTTCCGGGGAAGGGGGCGGGGCCGGCGGAGGGGTGCGGTCCTCCTCCTCGGTGGGCTCGGACGGGGGGGCGGCGGGCGCCGCCATCACGGGCATCTCGCCGGTGGAGGGGGGTTCGTAGATCCGCAGGGCCTTCAGCTCCGCGGCCACCCGGTTGCAGATCTCCAGGGTGGGGGGGCCGTCCCGGTCCTCGTCGAAGAGGCCCTGGCGGGCCCGGTCCCGCTGCACCAGGAGGGCCACCCAGTCCCCCATGACGTAGATCGGGGACAGGAAGTAGCGCGGATCCTCGGCCCCCAGGTTGAAGGGCTCCACCTCGGGGTAGTCCCCCACCTTGTTCACGGTGAAGCTCCGGCGAGCCCGTTTCACGAGGATCAGGAGGGGGTCCTCCACCTCCAGGGCCTCCGGGGGCGGGGTGGTGCGGGGCCAGCCGTAGTGGCACACCCGGGCGAAGCCCCTGTCGGGCCTGCGGAAGTAGAGGGCCCCCTTGGTGCTGCCCACGGCTTCGAGGCAGCGGAAAAGGATGGGCGCGAAGCGCTCCTCGAGTTCGCTGAAGGGGGGGGGAAGGGCCGGCATGGGGCCTCGGGGTGTGTCCCCACGGTAGCAGCCGCCCCCTCCGCCGTCAGGTGCCTCCGCCTCCTTCGTTTCAGCTCCACTCCCGGTAGCCCGCCACCACCAGGATGCAGGGCCCCCACGCGATGACCTCCAGGCCCGCGGCCTCGGCCTGGGCGATGGCGGATTCGCTTTCGGCCCCGGGCTGGAACCAGAGGCGCCTCACCCCCGCCGCGATGGCCTCCCGGACCACCTCCTCGCTGACCGGTGGGGGCGTGATGAGGGAGAGCCCCACCACCTTTTCCGGCAGATCGGCCAGGGAACGGTAGGCCCGGAGGCCTTCCACCTGGGCCTCCCGGGGATTGAGGGGATAGACCTTCATGCCGTGCTGCTGGTAGCAGCGCAGCACCTTGTTGCCGTACTTGTCCCGGTCCGCGCTGGCCCCGGCCACGGCCCAGGGGCCCTCCTTCAGGAAGTCATGGACGAGGTCGTTCACGGGTCGGGGCATGGGGAACTCACCGAGGAAAGAACATGAAACCGCAGATTCCGCAGATGACGCAGATCAGATTTATTTCATCTGCGAAACCCGCGTCATCTGTGGCTTCAGTCTCTTTTCAATCCCTGCAGCGGCCGCACCCTCAGCTCCCCGCGCAGGGTCTCCACGGCCTCGCAGGCGGCGAGGGCGGCGTTGAGGTTGGTGAGGCAGGGGATCTTCAGGCGCAGGGACTCCTTGCGGATGGCCCCCTCGTCGAAGTAGGCGTCCCGGCCCAGGGGCGTGTTGATGACCCACTGGATCTCGCCGTTCTTGAGCAAGTCCACGGCGTGGGGCCGCCCCTCGTTCACCTTGAAGATGCGCCGCACCTTGAGGCCGGCGGCCACCTCCAGGTGCCGGGCCGTCCCCTCCGTGGCGCAGAGGCCGAAGCCCAGGGAAACCAGGCGCTGGGCCAGTTCCGGGAGCTTGGCCTTGTCCTGGTCGTTGACGCTGAGGAAGACTGTCCCGTGGAGCGGCAGGGGCACCCCCGCCGCCAGCAGGGCCTTGGCGTAGGCCTCGCCGAAGGTGTCCCCGATGCCCATCACCTCGCCCGTGCTCTTCATTTCCGGCCCCAGCACCGGGTCCACGCCGGGGAATTTCGCGAAGGGGAAGACCACCCCCTTCACCGCCACCGCCAGGGGGGATCCGTCGACAACACCTTGGGCCTCGAGGGTCTGCCCCAGGCCGATGCGCGCGGCGACGCCGGCCCAGTCCACCCCCGTGGCCTTGCTGATGAAGGGCACGGTGCGGCTGGCCCGGGGGTTGGCCTCCAGGCAGTAGGCCACGCCGTCCTTCACCGCCCACTGGAGGTTCATGAGGCCCCGGACGCCCAGGTCCAGGGCCAGTTCGCGGCTCTGCCGCTGCACCGCCTCCAGGACCTCCGGCTCCACGCCCACCGCCGGGAAGACCGCGAAGCTGTCCCCGCTGTGGACCCCGGCCTCCTCGATGTGGGCCATGACCCCCGCGATGGCCACCCGCTCGCCGTCGCAGACCAGGTCCACGTCCAGCTCCTGGGCGCCGTCCAGGTAGCGGTCCAGCAGCACCGGCTGGTCGTCGCTCACGGCCGTGGCGTCGCGCATGTAGCGGGCCAGGCCCTCGTCGTCGAAGACGACCGCCATGGCCCGGCCGCCCAGGACGAAGCTGGGCCGCACCATCACCGGGTACTTGAGCCGCCGCGCTACTTCCCGGGCCTGCTCGAAGCTGGTGGCCATGCCCCATTCGGCGACGGGGATATTGAGACGGCGCAGCACCTCGCCGAAGCGCTCGCGGTCCTCGGCGTCCATGATGGCCTGGTGGGCCGTGCCCAGCAGCTTCACGCCGGCGGCGTCCAGGCGGCCCGCCAGCTTGAGCGGCGTCTGCCCGCCGAACTGGGTGAAGACACCCAGGAGCTGGCCCGTGGCCGCCTCGCGGTCCACCACCGCCTTCACGTGCTCGAAGGTGAGGGGTTCGAAGTAGAGCCGGTCGCTGGTGTCGAAGTCGGTGCTGACGGTCTCGGGGTTGCAGTTGATGAGGATGGCTTCCGTGCCCGAGGCACGGATGGCCTCCACCGCCTGCACGCAGCAGCAGTCGAACTCCACGCCCTGGCCGATGCGGTTGGGCCCGCTGCCCAGCACGATGGCCTTGGGGCGCTTCGTGGGCGCGGCCTCGCTGTGGTCCTCCCAGGTTCCGTAGAGGTAGGGCGTCTCCGCCACGAACTCGCCCGCGCAGGTGTCCACGCGTTTGAAGGCCGGACGCAGGCCCAGGGCCTCCCGCCGGCGCTGGACCTCGCCCTCGGAGGCGCCGCAGAAGGCGGCGATCTGACCGTCGCTGAAGCCCGCGCGCTTGGCCCGCTCCAGCAGCTCTTCGGGGAGACGCTCCACGCTGAAGCCCCGCAGGCGGCCCTCCAGCACGACGATCTCCTCGATCTCCCGCAGGAACCAGGTGGTGATCTTCGTGAGGCGGTGCAGCTCCTCCACGGTGTGGCCGGCCTTCAGCGCGTGGTACAGCCAGAAGAGGCGCTGGGGGCCGGGGATGAGCAGGTGCTCCCGCAGGCGGCCCAGGTCCAGCTTGCCCTCCAGCGAACCCGCCAGGCCCGCGTGGCCCTCTTCCAGGGAGCGCGCCGCCTTCTGCAGGGCCTCCTGGAAGCTGCGGCCGATGGCCATGACCTCGCCCACGCTCTTCATCTGCGTGCCCAGCTCCGCCTTGGCCTGGGGGAACTTCTCGAAGGTGAAGCGCGGGATCTTGACGACGACGTAGTCGAGCACCGGCTCGAAGGCCGCCTTCGTCTTCAGCGTGATGGCGTTGGGCAGCTCCCAGAGCCGGTAGCCCAGCGCCAGCTTGGTGGCCACCCAGGCGATGGGGAAGCCCGTGGCCTTGGAGGCCAGCGCGGAGCTGCGGCTCACGCGCGGGTTCATCTCGATGACGATGATGCGGCCCGTCTCCGGCTCCAGCGCGAACTGCACATTGCTGCCGCCGGTCTCCACGCCCACGCCGCGCATGATGGCCTTGGCCGCCTCGCGCATGCGCTGGTACTCGGGGTCCGTGAGCGTGAGCGCGGGGGCGACCGTGATGCTGTCGCCGGTGTGCACGCCCATGGGGTCCAGGTTTTCAATCGAGCAGATGATGACGACGTTGTCGGCCAGGTCCCGCACCACCCCCAGCTCGAACTCCTTCCAGCCGAGGATCCTCTCCCCCAGGAGCAGCTTGCCGGGTTGCGAGAGGTCCAGGCCGCGGAGCACGATGGTCTCGAACTCCTCCACGTTGTAGGCGATGCCGCCGCCGCTGCCTCCCAGCGTGAAGGAGGGGCGGATGATGGCCGGGAAGCCGGTCATCTTCAGCAGCTCCCGGGCCCCCTCCAGGCTGTGGGCGAAGCCGCCGCGGCAAGTCTCCAGACCCAAGGTGTCCATGAGCTGCTTGAAGACCTCGCGGTCCTCGCCCCGCCGGATCGCGTCGGGCTGGGCGCCGATGAGCTGCACCCCGTGCTTCTGGAAGAGCCCCGACTGGTGGGCCTCCATGGCCAGGTTCAACGCTGTCTGGCCACCCACCGTGGGCAGCACCGCGTCGGGCTTCTCGGCCTCGATGACCTTCTCCAGCACCGCCAGGGTCAACGGCTCGAGGTAGGTCGCGTCGGCCCGGGAAGGGTCCGTCATGATCGACGCCGGGTTGGAGTTCAGCAGGATGGTGCGGATGCCCTCCTCCAGCAGGGCCTTCAGCGCCGGGGTGCCCGGTTAGGTCACCTCCGACGCCTGCCGCAATTTGACG
>CAYSXG010000211.1:0-5759 GCA_964434895.1 uncultured Solibacteraceae bacterium
CTTACGCCGGCCCCCGCGTGCCCCTCTCCCCGGCGGGCCCCCGGCCCCTCGGCCCCGTCCTCCTGCTCCGGCCCGGCCGGCCCAAGGGCCGGGCGTCGGCCAACGCGGCCCCGGCGTTCGGGCCCTCGCGTGGGCCCTCTGCGCCTGGGGGATGGCGCGGGCTCCCCAGGACGCGGCCCAGCTCCGGGAGCAGCTGCAGCAGGTACAGGGCCGGCTCCGCCAGGTGGACGTACAGCTGGAGGGCCTCAAAAAGCGCAGAAGGGGGCTCCTGGTGGACCTCCAGGGCATCAGCCTGCAGCGGGACCGCGTGAGGGCCGAGGCCGACGGCGCCCAGCTACGCCGGGACCAGGCCCAGCAGGAGGTGGCCCGCATCAGCCAGGAGAAGGCCAAGCTCCGACTGGAGCTGGACAAGCTGCGGACGGACCTGCGCCACCAGGTGCGCTGGATGCAGGCCATGGGTCCCCTGGGGGACCTGGACTTCGTGGGCCCCGAAAAGGACCTCTCCGATGGGCTGGCGAGGAGCCGCTACCTGGCCTGGTGGCGCCTTCAGGAGCGGAAGCAGCTGGATCGTGTGAAGTCCCTGCAGGGGGACCTCGATCACCGGGAGCGGCACCTCCAGGAGGTGCTCGGCCGCCTGGCCAAGGAGGAGCAGTCCCTGGCCCAACTCCAGGCGAGCCTGCGGGTGAACGAGGAGAATCTCGAGGCCTTCTTGGCGGGCCTGCAGAAGGACGAGAGCCGACAGAAGGCCCTCCAGGCGGAGCTGGCCGAGGAGGCCCTCCAACTGGACCGCATGCTGGCCAACCTGCTGGGCCGGCAGCCCAAGGCCGAGGCCTTCGAGCCCTCGACGAGCTTTTTGGCCCTGCGCGGGGAGCTGCCCCCTCCGGTGGAGGGGAGCCTGGCCCTGGGCTTCGGCGAACACGTCCATCCCAGGTATCACACCCGCACCCTCCAGAACGGCCTGCTCATCGAGGCCCCCCTGGACAGCCCCGTCACGGCGGTGGCCGACGGCCGCGTGGTCTTCGCCGAGGCCTACCAGAGCTACGGCCCGATGGTGATCCTCGACCACGGGAGCGGCTGGTTCACCCTCTACACCCACCTGCACGACCTGCGGGTGGCCAAGGGGCAGGTGCTGCGCCAGGGGGACGTCCTCGGCACCGTCGGCGAGACCCTGGACGGCCCCCGCCTGGGCTTCGAGCTGAGGCAGCAGTCCCGGCCCGAGGACCCGAACAAGTGGCTGAAAAAACGGTACCGGTGACGAAAACTTCGAACCGCCCGCCCCCTACTTGATCACGTTCCCGGCGTTGAAGAGGGGCACGTAGACGGCCATGAGGAGGCCCAGCACCGTCACGCCCATGAACACGATGAGGATGGGGCCGATGAGGCTGGTGACGGCGGTGGTGGCCTTCTCCACTTCCTGATCGAAGAAGTCCGAGACGTGGTTGAGCATCTCGGGCAGGGCCGAGGACTGCTCGCCCACGCGGCACATCTCGATGGCCAGGGGATCCAGGATCTTTCCGTGCTCCAGGGCCAGGTGAAGGGAGGAGCCGGCCCGGACCTGCTCGATGACCGTCAGCAGGGAGAGCTTCATGCGCTCCGAGGCGGAGGTGCGCTGGATCACCTCCAGGGCCTGCAGCACCGGCATGCCCCCGTTGAGCAGGACGCCCAGGGTGCGGCTGAAGACCGAGGAGTGGTACATGCGGTAGAGGGTACCCAGCTTGGGCAGGGCCAGCACGCCTCGCTCCCACATCCGCCGGCCCGCCTCCGTGGCCACCATCCAGCGGACGAAGAAGATGAGGACCACCACCAGCACGCCCTGGAGCCACAGGGTGTTCCGCATGAGGATGCCGAAGCTCAGGAGCAGCTGGGTGGCCGCGGGCATCTCGATGCCGCTGCCCTGGTAGATCTCGGAGAAGCGGGGCAGCACCACGTTGAACAGCACCCCGAGGCTGACGATGAGGACGAGGACCAGGAAGCCCGGGTAGAAGAGGGCCTCGGTGATGCGTCGCCGGGACCCCTGGGCGAATTTCTGGAAGGCCAGCCACCGGGCGACGACCTCGTTGAGGGTGCCGCTGCGTTCGCCCGCCACCACGTTGGCGCGGTAGACCGCCGGGAAGGTGCCCACCTGCTCCAGGGCCTCCGAAAAGGCCATGCCCTCCTTCACCAGCTCCACCACCCGCTCCAGGCTCTCCCGGAGCTCCGGGTCCTTGCCGTGGCCCACCAGCAGCTCCAGGGCCTGTAGCAGGGGGATCCCCGCCTTGAGCAGGGCCAGGAACTCCTGATTGAAAAGGACGAGGGTCTCCGCCTTGATCTGCTTGGAGCGGCGGAAGGCGCTCCCCGCCCGCCGGATCTCCATGGGGAAGGAGCCTTCGGAGATCACCCGGGCCCGCACCTGGTCGGCGTTCTCCCCGTCGAAGTCGCGGGTGAGGATTTCGCCCGTGGGCGTGGTCAGCTTGACGGTGAAGCGCATGGATCTTCCTGCTCGAGGCCTGACTTCGAGTCTACCGGGTCGGGGTGCGGCGCTTCTTTCAAAATGCCTCTCCGGTAGGCTGGGGGTTTGGAAAGGGAGGTCGCGGTGCGGTGGAGGCTGGTGGCGGGGATCGCGGCGAGCGTGAGGATGATGGCCCAGACTCCCCCGCCCATCCAGGTCGGAAAACCCCTCCCGCCCCTCCTGGACCTGAGGGATGCGGACGCGGCCCGCCTGGTTCCCCGGGACACCCGGGACCCCGCCCAGGCGGAGTCCGCCCGGCGGGCCTGGGAGCCCCTCGTCGTTTCCTTCCGTGGCCTTCCGGACCTGCGGCTCCGCCTCCCCGCCGGCGAGGCCCGCCTGCCCATGCTGCTGGCCGCGAGCCAGGCCCTGAAGGCCCAGTCCCCCCAGCAGCGCCTCTGGATCGTCTTCGAACCCGGGGAGACCCCCTGGGTGGCCGAATCCGCCTGGGGAGCGGTGGACGGCGGGGCCCTGGACCCCTCGCTTCTCGGGAGCTCCCCCGAACAATGGCGGACGCGCCTCGCGGCGGCCCAGGAATTCTTCCCCGGGCGCCCGTGGACCCTGTGGCTCCCGGCGGAGCCCGGGCCCTGGGCGGGAACCCTGCTCGGGGACGGGGGCCGCCTGGTGGTACCGGCAGGCGGACCCACGGCCTCCCTGGCCGAGCGGCTCCCGGCGGCGGAGGACGCGGCCATCGAGGGGGGACAGGGGGACCTCACCCTGCGACCGGCCTCGGGCCGGGCCCAGCGATGGCGCTATTCCGACGGCCAGTGGCGAAGCGCCGAACCCCCTTCGGGGGGGACCGAAGTGGAGGTGGCTGCGGCCCGCGCCTACGACGTGGGCGCCCTCCTCGCCCGCATGCGGGCCTCGCAGTTGCGGGACCGGGGGGCCGTGGGCACCTTCGAGGCGGATCTCGCCGTGGACCTGCACGTCCAGGGCAGCCGCGGCCCCGGCGTGGACCTGGGCTTCCGCTTCGACTACTTCGAAAGGGCCGGGGAGCCCGGCGAATTCCTTCAGCGTGAAGTCCTGCTGAACGGCGTGAAGGCCAAACTGCCCGCCGGGGTGCAGCTCCCCATCATGGAGAGCCGCACCAGCCTGGCCCCACCCGTGGCCCTGGGCCTGACCGAGCGCTACCGCTACTCCGACGGGGGAGCCGCGGGACCGGGCCAGCGATGGATCCGCTTCGACCCCGTGGACGAGGACCCCACCCTCTTCCAGGGGCGCCTGAGGGTGGACGAGGCCTCGGGCCGCATCCAGGAGGAGCGCAGCGGCCGGCAGGGACTCCCGGGCACCGTCAAGTCCGAGGATCGCGTGCTCCTCTACGGCCCGACGGAGGGGGGCTGGCGCCCCATGAGCATCCGGACCTTCGAGCACTGGGTCAGCCCCGCGGGCGTCTCCCAGGTCCAGCGAAGCCTGGTCTTCTCCTCGGCGCGGGTGGACGCCCAGGGCTTCGAGGCCCGGCGCGACGCGGCCCGCCAAGGCCAGGGCGTCATGCTCAAGCAGACCGTGGACGGCCTTCGCTACTACGTCCCCGACCCCCAGCTCACCCGGCGCGTGGAGAAGCGCCCCCGCACCGGCGGGCGGGCCCTGGGCCTGGGCCTCCTCCTCGACCCGGGCCTGACCCCGCCCGTCCTCCCCTTCGCCGGGCTGGCCTTCTTCGACTTCGACGCCTTCGGCAAGGGGGTCCAGTTCAACGCGTTCACCGCCGGGGTCTTCAACTCCCTGGCGGTGGCGGTGCCCAAGCTGCGGGGGGGGCTCGACCTGAACGTCAACGCCATGGCCCTCCTGTTGCCTCGGGACGAACGGCCCGTGCGAGACGGTCGCGTGGCCGACCGGGAGGGGGTGGGCCATCGCGTCGGGCTGGTCTCCGTGGCGGCGGGCCGGGAGCTGGGGGCCGGCTTCCGGGCTGAGGCCCAGGGCCGCTTCGAATACGACCGCTACTCCCTGGCCCGGGACAAGGATCTGCGGACCGAGGGCTTCCAGCTCCCGCCGGACGGCTGGACCCGGGAGTTCCGCGGCCAGCTGGCCTGGCTCTGGCGCGGCTTCCAGGTGCGGGGCTTCTACGGATCCGGCCACCGGCCCGCGGGCACCTTCGGCGCCCCGGGCGCGCTGGAGGCCATCACCGACGAGGGTTCCTTCCGCCGCTACGGGGGCCTCGCCTCCCTGGACCGCGAATTCCGGCCCCGCCTCTGGTTCCACGGGGAGGTGGGCCAGTACGCGGGCCGGGGCTTCGACCGCTTCAACGCCTTCGACGTGGGCGGCCTCGGCGGGGACGGGGCCGTGGCGGGCATCCGCAGCAACGCCCTGGCCGCCGACCGCATCGCCTTCGCCAAGGCGGGCCTCACCCTGCCTTCGGGGCCCCAGCTCCGCGTCTCCTTCAGCCTCGACCACGCCCGGGCTCGGAACCTCGGGGACGGGCGCCTCTACGCCTTCACGGGCCTGGGGATGACCGGAGACCTGCCGGGCTTCGGATGGTTCACGGCCCTGCGCCTGAACCTCGGTGCCGGCCTCACCAGCGACGTGCCGGGAGTACGCACCGTGAGCGGCCTGGTGACCCTCCTGCGGGTGTTCTAAAGGACGGATCCTCGATCCGCGCCCGCTACACTGGCCCGACCCCGGGAGGAGCGGCCGGATGCGATTGACCTTCGAGGAGCACGGGGCGGACACCCTGAAGCTGCAGGGGCGGCGATGGCTCGGATGGAGGACCCTGGCCTGGACCTCCCTGGCCGCCCTCCTGCTCTACACCCTGGGCCTGGGCAACCACACCCTCTGGGACTACCACGAACCCTACGTGGGGGGCATCATCCGCGAGATGGCCACTTCCGGGGACTTCGTGGTGCCCACCCTGAACGGCCAGCCCTACCTGGAGAAGCCCCCCTTCTTCTACGCCCTGGGCGCCCTCCTGTGCCGGGCCTTCCACACCTTCGAGCCCTGGGCCCTGCGCCTGCCTTCGGCCCTGCTGGCGAGCACCACGGTCTCCTTCGTGGGCTTCCTGGGCTGGCGCCTGAGCTCCGCCCGGGCCGGCGCCTGGGCGGGCTTCATGCCGGCCACCTCGGTGCCCTTCTTCCCGGAAGGCCATTCCGCCGTCGTTGTCGAGAACGTGCGCGGTGATTGGCGTGTCGCGGTTCGTGCGCAGCGGAGTCGGGCTGCCGTCGTCGGTCGCCACGGGGAAGCTCTCGAGGTTGAGGGTCACAGTCGCCACACCGCTCATCTCGCTGTCGCCGTCGGTGAAGGTGTAGCTGATGGTGGTGCCGATGACCTGCTGCTGCTCCCAGCG
>CAYSXG010000212.1:0-5751 GCA_964434895.1 uncultured Solibacteraceae bacterium
TGCTGGAGGAGACCTCCGCATGAGTGTCCAAGCGCCCCTCAAGATCCTGTGCATCGAGGACAACCCGGTCAACTGGCGCCTGGTCCAGCGCCTCCTGACCCAGTCCGGCTACGACGTCTTCTGGGCCGAGGAGGGGCTCCAGGGCTACGACCTCGCCGTGTCCCACAAGCCCGCCCTGGTGCTCCTGGACATCAACCTTCCGGGCCTCTCGGGCTTCGAGGTGGCCACCAAGCTGCGCCAGAACCACGAGCTGAACGGCATCCCCATCGTGGCCCTCACGGCCAAGACCATGAAGAGCGATCGCGAGACGGCGCTGGTGGCCGGCTGCGACGGCTTCATCTCCAAGCCCATCGACCCCTTCCAGTTCGTGGGCCAGGTGGAGGCCTACCTGGGGGGCCGGAGGGACCGCATCGAGCAGGGCCGGGAAGGGGCGGCCCTGCGCCAGTTCAGCCAGCAGGTGGTGGACCACCTGGAGGCCCAGCTCATCGAGGCCCAGGAGGCCAACCGCAAGCTCACGGAGGCCCAGGAGCAGCTCCAGCGCCGCAACCGCCAGCTCTCCCGCCTGCTGGCCTTCAGCCAGCGGGTGCTGGACGAGCGAGACCCCCTCCTCCTGCTGGAGCGGGTGCTCTCCCAGGTGACCGAGGAGATCCCCCTCCACCGCCTTTGGGCCTACCGGATGCACTCCAGCGGCGGCTACCTGGAGGGGCTGCGCTGGACGGGCACGGCCTTCGAGAACGCCCCCCCCCTGCCTTCGGACCGCTCCCTGGTGAGGCGCCTGGCGGGGGCCGGGGGCGAGCCCATCAAGGGGGACCAGCTGGTCCACTCCCCCTACTGGGACGAGGGGGTGGCCTCGGGCTTCTGGAGCTCCGAAGGCCACGCCTGCCTGCTGCCCCAGCCCCAGCGGCAGAACGAGGGGGCCCTCTGGGGCTTCTGGGCACTCTCCCGGGCCGAGGGGGCGGACTTCCTCGCTTCGGAGGTCGAATTGGCGGCCCTCTACGCCGGGCTCTCCCAGGTGACCCTCGAGAACGCCGAGCTCATCGCGGATCTCAACGACAGCGGACGGGCCCTGGCCAGCAGCTACGAGCGCCTGGAATCGGCCTACGCCCAGCTCCAGAACGCCCAGCAGGCCCTGGGCACCCGCGAGCGCCAGGCTTTGCTGGGGGACCTCTTCCTCAAGATGGCCCAGCGCCTTCAGATCCCCGTGGCCAGCCTCCACCGCCAGACCCTGGCCCTGGACCGCGTCCTGGAGCCCCAGGGGGGCCTGGGCCACGCGATCCACGGGGCCGAGGAGGCCACCCACGCCCTGGGGGAGATCCGGGACGCGGTGGCCAAGATCGACGGCCTGGTGAAGGCCCTCCTGCGCCGCGTGGGCAAGCAGGGCAGCGATACGCCGGAGTGGGTGGACCTCCACGACCTCATCCAGCAGGAGATGGACCTCCTGGAATCCGAGGGCATCCTTCCGGCGGGCCTCAAGCTGACCCTGGAGCTGAGGGCCACGCTGCCCCTCATCTTCGGCATCTACGGCGACTTTGCCGAAGCCTTCAACCACCTCATCCAGCACGCCGTCGGCGGCCCCCTGCAGGGGCCCACCCTCTCCATCCGCACCCTCACCGAGGACGAGTGCTTCGTGCTGGAGGTGGAGGACGAGGGGGGGCCCATCCCCCCGGAGGGCCTGGACCGGGCCTTCGAGCCCTTTTCGGGCCTGCGGGAGGAATCCCCGGTCCTGGGGGTCCGAAGGCCCGGGGAGGGCCTGCCCGGCTGCACCCAGCTCCTGGGCCCCTACCGGGGCAGCGCCACCTTGGTGAACACGGAGAACGGGACCCTGGCCACGGTGAGGGTTCCCCTACGCTGAGGGGGGCTTCAGCCCCGCGGCCCCAAGGAGGTCCCGCAGGTCCTGGGCCCCCCGGGCCGCGTCGGTGCGCTGGGCAGGAGCAGGGCCTCGTAGCCCAGGTTCGCGACGGATCCGGACGCAGCGGCCTCCGGGTCCTCCCTCAACGCGTGACGACCTTCTCGATGCGCTTTTCGTAGTCGGTCCCCAGCACGAGCCGGTGGACGTAGACGCCGGGCGTGTGGACGTGGTCCGGGTCCAGCTCCCCCACCTCCACGATCTCCTCCACCTCCGCGATGCACACCTTGGCGCAGGTGGCGGCCATGGGGTTGAAGTTCCGGGCCGTCTTGCGGAAGACGAGGTTGCCCAGGCGGTCCGCCTTCCAGGCCTTCACCAGGGCGAAGTCGGCGAAGATGCCCGCCTCCAGGACGCATTCCCGGCCGTGGAAGGTCCGGACCTCCTTGCCTTCGGCCACCTGGGTGCCGGCCCCCGTGGGGGTGAAGAAGGCGGGGATGCCCGCCCCCCCGGCCCGCATCCGCTCCGCCAGGGTCCCCTGGGGCACCAGCTCCACCTCCAGTTCCCCCGAAAGGAACTGGCGCTCGAATTCGGCGTTTTCGCCCACGTAGGAGCTGACCATCTTGCGGATCTGGCGCTGCTGCAGGAGCAGGCCCAGGCCGAAGTCGTCCACCCCGGCGTTGTTGGAATAGCAGGTGAGGTCCTTCACGCCCTTCTTCACCAGCGCCGCGATGAGGTGCTCGGGGATGCCGCAGAGCCCGAACCCGCCCACGGCGAGGAGGGCCCCGTCGAAGATGTCCTTCACGGCTTCGTCGGCACCGGCCACGCGCTTGTCGATCATTCGGAACCTCGCAGAACCTCCAGTTTGCCACGGCCGGGGCCCGGTCCAAGGAGCGTAATCTGGTGTGCACCCCGGAGCCGCCTTGGAAGCCCTTCGCCCCGCCGTATTCCTGGATCGAGACGGTACCCTCAACGAGGAGGTGGGCTACCTCCACCGCCCCGAGGAGCTCGTCCTCATCCCCGGGGCCGCCGCGGCGGTGGCCCGGCTCAACGCCCGCGGCATCCCCGTGGTGGTGGTCACCAACCAGAGCGGCATCGGGAGGGGGAAGTACGGGTGGCGGGAATTCGCGGACGTCATGTCCCGGATGGGCACCCTGCTGGCTTTGGAGAACGCCCGCGTGGACGCGGTCTATGCTTCGCCCCACCACGAGCTGGGCCTGGGGGACTACGCGGTGGCCGACCACCCGGACCGCAAGCCCAATCCCGGCATGCTGCTGAGGGCCGCGGAGGAGCACGGCCTGGACCTCTCCCGCTCCTGGATGGTGGGGGACAAGGCCCTGGACGTCGGGGCGGGGCGCCGGGCGGGCTGCCGCACGGTCCTGGTGCGCACGGGCTACGGGGCCGAGGAGGAGGACGAGGCCGGCGCGGACCTCGTCTGCGGGGACCTGGGGGAGGCCGTCGACCGCATCCTGGACGGGTGGCCCTGGACGGGGCCCCGATGAGGGAGGAGGAAGGCCCCCTGATCCGCAGGTCGGGCCTCATCCTCGGCACCATCCTCCGGCGCTACAAGCGCTTCCTGGCGGACGTGGAGCTGGAGGGCGGCCTCGTGGTGACGGCCCACAGCACCAACACCGGATCCATGCGCTCCTGCTGGGAGCCCGGGGATCCTGCGCTGCTGCAGGTCCACGACGATCCCCGGAGGAAGCTGCCCTACACGTGGCTGGCCTGCCGGCGGGGCGGGGGGGAGGGGGGTTGGGTGGGGGTGGAGACGGGCCTGCCCAACCGCGTGGTGGCCGAGGCGGCGCGGCGGGACGCGGTCCCCGGCCTGGCGGGCCTGCGCGAGGTGCGCACGGAGGTGAAGTACGGGGCCGAAAGGAGCCGCATCGACGTCTGGGCCCTGGACGCTTCGGGCCGCCAGGTCTTCATCGAAGTGAAGAACACCACCCTCCGCATCGGGGGCCACGCCTGCTTCCCGGACGCGGTCACGGAGCGGGGCACCAAGCATCTGCGGGAGCTCCGGGGCATGGTGGAGCAGGGCCACCGCGCGGCCATCGCCTTCTTCGTCCACCGCATGGACGTGGAGGCCTTCGACGCCGCCCGGGAAATCGACCCCGCCTACGGAGCGGAGCTGGACCGGGCGGCGGGGGCGGGGGTGGAGGTGCTGCCCCTCCGGGTGGGCCTTCACGCCGCGCCCCAGGCGGACGGCACCTGGAGCCTGGCCTGGTCCCTGGACGGCCTGCTGCCCTGGGTGCGACGCGGATAGGGGTCGATTCGGTGGTGTCCCTGAGCCGCACGTGCGTGACGCGGAGGCGCGGAGAGGCAGAGGTGAAAAGGGGCACGGCCCGCGTGTGCCCGCCACCTCGAGCGATTCCGCCTGACAGCCTCTCTCTGCGCCTCCGCGCCATGTTTTTCCATCCCCGGACGGCATTCGCAGATAAGCGCCGACCCGGCCCTCCGGTAGACTGTTCCTTTGCCGCGGAGCCCCCATGTCCACTACCACCGAGCTGAAGAAGACCCCCCTGAACGCGGCCCACCGCGCCCTCCAGGCCAAGATGGTGGACTTCGGCGGCTGGGACATGCCGGTGCAGTACCCGGCGGGGATCCTGGCGGAGCACGAGGCGGTGCGTACCCGGGCCGGCCTCTTCGACGTCAGCCACATGGGCGAGTTCCGGGTGAAGGGGCCGGAGGCCCTGCGCTTCCTGGACTGGCTGACCCCCAACGCCGTGGCCAAGCTGGCGGACGGACAGATCCACTACACGGGCTTCCTCATGGAGAACGGGGCCTTCGTGGACGACCTCCTCATCTACCGCGAGTCCGCCACCGACTTCCTTCTGGTGGTGAACGCCGGGAACATCGACAAGGACTTCGCCTGGGTCGCCTCCAAGGCCGCGGGCTTCGACGTTTCCGTCACCAACGAAAGCGATGCCACGGGCCAGATCGCGCTGCAGGGCCCCCTCGCCGAGGCCATCCTCCAGTCCCTGACGAAGACGGACCTGAAGGGCATCGCCTACTACCACTTCGCCCACGGCGAGGTGGGCGGCCAGCCCTGCCTCATCAGCCGAACGGGCTACACCGGGGAGGACGGCTTCGAGTTCTACGCCCCGGCGGACCGCATCGGCCAGCTGTGGGACCTGGTCCTGGCGGCGGGCCAGGCCCACGGCCTTCTTCCCGCGGGCCTGGGCTGCCGCAACACCCTGCGCCTGGAAGCCAAGATGGCCCCCTACGGCCACCAGATCAGCGAGGAGATCCACGCCCTGGAGGCGGGCCTGGGCCGGATCGTTAAGTTCGACAAAGGCGACTTCCACGGGCCGGGAGCCCCTACTAAAGCCCAGGAGGCCGGCCCTCCCCCGCCGGCTCGTGGGCTTCCGGACCCGGGAGAAGCGGGACATCGCCCGGGACGGCATGCCGGTGGTGAAGGGGGGGCAGAAGGTGGGCTTCGTCTGCTCCGGGGCCCCGAGCCCCACCTGCGGCATCAATCTGGGCCTGGCCCTGGTCCCCGCCGAGGACGCCGCCGTCGGGAGCGTCATCCAGATCGAGATCCGGGGCCGCGCGGTGGAGGCGGAGGTGGTCCCCACGCCCTTCTACAAGCGCGCCAAGTGAGCCGCGCCGCGATTCCGGGGCACCGGACCCCGCGGCACCGTGTAGCCTATAGCCAAGCCTAGAGCCCCGAGCCTAGCCTTCCCCAGGAGGCCCCATGTTCCCTGCCGACCTCAAGTACACCAAGGACCACGAGTGGCTGCAGCTCGGCGGCGACGGCACCGCGCGGGTGGGCATCACCCACTACGCCCAGGACGCCCTCGGGGACGTGGTGTTCGTGGACCTGCCGGAGGTGGGCGCCGCCTTCTCCCACGGCGACGAGTTCGGCACCGTGGAGTCCGTGAAGACCGTCTCGGAGCTGTACATGCCCA
>CAYSXG010000213.1:0-5744 GCA_964434895.1 uncultured Solibacteraceae bacterium
TTCCCGCGGACATGGGGAACCTCGACCTCCTCATGGACATCGAGCTGCCCCTGGTGGTGCGGATGGGCCAGACGGAGATGCAGCTCGGGGAGCTGCTGAAGCTCACCCCCGGCTCCATCCTCGAGCTCAATCGCGCCGCGGACGCGCCGGTGGAATTGCTGGTGAACGGCAAACTCATCGCCCGGGGGGAGGTGGTGGTGGTGGACGGGAATTTCGCCTTCCGCATCATCGAGATCGAAAGCCAGGCCAACCGGATCCGCAGCCTGGGCTAGGGTTTCACTGTCGGGTCCCCGGCAGCTCCCGGCCGTTCTGGACCAGCACGACGCCCTCCACCCGCCCGGCCATGTCGCGCCGGAAGCGGAGCTGGGCGTCCACCGCCTTGTAGAAGAAGGCGTCCCTGGCGCTGGGGAAGACCGGGAGGCGGGCCTGTCCCGTGGCCTGGGCGAAGAGCTGGCCGCCTTCCACCTTGAAGACCAGGGCGAAGTCGGGGGCCAGCGGGTAGGTCCCTTCGTAATCCTTCAGCTGGTCGGCTCCGAGGCTGATCTCCACCGGCGCGGCCGGCACATCCCCCACCCGCGGCGCCTCCATGTCCCGCCCGCCCTGGTGCACCACCAGGCCGGCGATCTCGCCCTTGGGGCCCCGCCCGAAGGTGATCTGGGCCTCCACGGCCTTGTAGAAGAAGGCGTCCTGGGCCGAGGCGTAGATCGGCAGCCGGGGCTGACCCGTCACCTGGGCCTCCAGGCCCTCCATCCCGAGGCTCACGTCCAGGTGCACACCGGAAGCCAACCGATAACGCCCCAGGTAGGCCTTCAGGCTTTCCGGCTCCAGGCGAACCACCCGGCGCGGCGGGGGAGCGGCCTTGCCCGAAAGGATCCCCAGGCCCAATTCCGTCAAGTCCTGGGCCGAGTTGGCCAGCAGCACCACGCCCCGGCGCCCGTTAGCGGTGAAGCCGGCGAAGGAGGCGTAGCCCCCGGTCATCCCGTTGTGCCAAATCAGGTCCCCACCGGGGGCCTTCTGGATCATCCAAGCCAGACCCACCTCCGTGCCGGCGCCGGGCCCGGGTCGCCGGGGATGCCGGACTTCGGCGAGGGCCGCCTTCAGCTCCCCCGCCGGGGCCATGTGGGCCTGCAGATAGCGCACCAGGTCCCCCAGGCTGCTGTGCACCGCCCCCGCCCCCGCCAGGGCCCCCATGTCCCACGGGGAGACCTTGGCGCCCGCGGCGTCGTGGGGCGGGGCCAGGCGGCCTTCGGCCCCCTTCGGCAGGTCCACGAAGGTCTCGTGGAGGCCCAAGGGGCCCGCGATGCGCGCCGCCACCAGCTCCCCGTAGGAACGGCCGGCCCGCAGGGCCAGGCCCTTGCCGAGGAGGCCGTAGCCCAGGTTGGAGTACTCGAAGGCGGCTCCCGGGGCCCGTTCCGGGACGGCGCCGACCAGGCAGGCCCGCAGATCGCCGTCGGTGTAGTCCATGTAGGGGTTCTGCGGGTCCTTGAGATGCAGGTTGCCCGGCAGGCGGGGCAGGCCCGAGGTGTGGGTGGCCAGGTCCAGGAAGGTGATGGGGCGGGCCCCGACGGCCGGCAGGGACCAGCCTTTCAGGACCTCGGCCAGGGGCGTTTCCAGGCCGACCTCCCCCCGCCGCACCGCCTCCGCCAGCAGCAGGCCCGTGAAGGTCTTGGTGAGGGAGCCGATCTCGTAGAGCGTATGGGTGTCCGGCACCCGCTTGGGGTCCCCGTCCAGGGTGCCGAAGCTGAAGGTCTCGCTGCGCCCGCCCTCGATGACCGCCACGGCCAGGCTTTGGAAGCGCCCGTCGGCCACCAGGGCTTTGAGGTGCTCCCCATGGCCCTTGTCGAGCAGCGGGGCCTGGGCGGCCAGGCCCAGGGCGGGGACCGCGACGAAGTTAAGGGCCCGAAAGTAGGGCCTGTGAATGGGGGCGCCTAGTGGGCAGGGTCCGAAGACCCGAGGGAGAAGAGGCTTTCCACCGGAGCTCCCAAGGCCCGGGCCAGCCGCAGGGCCAGCACCGTGGAGGGGACCATCCGGCCGGTTTCGATGGCGTTGATGCTCTTGCGGGTGACCCCCACCAGGGAGGCCAGGTCCGCCTGGGTCAGGTCCTGCATGGCCCGGTGGACCTTGAGGGTGGTCCGGAGTTCCTCCTCCGCCATCTCAGCCCCGGTCGTAGAAGAGAAAGGAACCCAGGAGGGCCACCATGCCCGCGAAGCAGCTGAAGGCCACCATGCACCAGACCGCCCGCTCGGATGGCAGGGTGCGGCAAAGGAGGGCCAGGGGCACCTGGACCCCGAGCAGGACCAGGAAGGCCGCGCGGAAGGCCCGGTCCAGGTTGGCCCTCCGGAACTCGTCCTTCAGCACCGCCTGCATCTCGGCGTCCTTGACGCTGAGGCGCCGGGTGGACTGTTGCCACGCGAAGACGACCACGATGAGAACCGGCAGCAGGGCCGGCAGGGCCCGAGCGCTTCGCTGGGCCAGGACCGTCCCGGGGTCGTAGGCCTGCAAGGCGGCGAAGGCCGCCAGCAGCACCAGCACCCCCAACACCATCCACAGTCCTTGGCGCACCTGCCGGAGCGCCTGCTCCCCCCGGTCCTGCTGGTCCTTGACCATGCCCATCCTCGCCGCGGTCCTTCCCGCCTTGGGCAGGATAACCCATGCATCTCAAAATGCAACCTATAGGTTTCTTTTTGAGATGAATAGATCTCTCTCCGCGGGGATCAGGGCACGAAGCGCACCGCATAGACCGGGGGCAGGTGCACCCCCACCGTGGCCCAGGATTCCCCGCCGTCCTCGCTGACCCAGGCGGATCCCGTAGTGGAGCCGAAGGCGAGGCGGTCTCCGCTGCCATCCACGTCCAGGGCGTGGCGGTAGACCAGGTCGTAGGCGTGCTCCTGGGGCAAGCCTTGGGAGAAGGTTTCGAAGCTGCGGCAACCGTCCCGGGTCCGGTTCACCACCACCTTGGCGTCCTGGGGGATGCGCTGCACGTCCTTCACGGCGGGCACGAACCAGGCGGTGTCGGGATCCTTGGGGTGCACGGCCACCGGGAAGCCGAAGACGGAGGGATGGACGTCCTTGATCTCGCTCCAGGTGGCGGCGCCGTCGCGGCTCGTGAAGATGCCGTTGTGGTGCTGCATGTAGAGCCGGTCGGGGTCCGCGGGGGAGCGCACCACGCAGTGGGGGTCCTGGGCCGAGGGCTCCTCCACCTGCTCCGGAGGCACGTAGTCCGCCCGCAGGCCCTTGCAGCGGCTGGTCCAGGTGGCGCCGTCGTCCCGGCTCTCCCAGACCCCGCCGCTGGAGACCGCCACGAGGAGGCTCCCGTCCCGGGGGTCCAGGCAGATGGAATGCAGGCCCGGCAGGTCCGCGCCGCCCCCGGTCCACTTCTTCCGGTCGGGCATGTACCAGAGGGCTTCCATCAGGGTCCAGGTGGCCCCCCGGTCCTCAGAGCGGAAGAGGCCACCGGGGAGGGTGCCCGCCCATAGGCGGCCGGGCTGGCTGGAAAGGCCCGGGGCCAGGGCCCAGATGCGATTGAGCTTCCAGGGGATGGGGCGCCCGAAGCCGTCCAGGTCGTGGGTCCCATCCGGGTGCTCGGGATAGACGGGCACCGCCAGTTCCGTCCACGTGGTCCCGGCGTCCTCGGAGCGATGGAGCTTGGCGCCGAAATGCCCGTGGTCGAGGGTGGCGTACCAGGCCCCGTCCCGGGGATCCACGGCCACGAGGCCCACGTTCTCGCCCAGGAAGCAGGTGCGGGCGATGGCCCATCCGCGGGGGCCGCGGTCCACGATGAAGAGGCCCTTGCGGGTGCCGAGGAGCAAACGATCGGACATGGCGTCGACCTCCGGGGGACTTGCTCGGGGGATTCGGCCCCGACCCTCCCACGGAGCGGGGCCGGCGTCAATGGGTGCCGCCACAGCCGTGGCGCCCGCGTTGCCACAGGGTGCGGGCCCCCTACCACATTGGTGCCAGCGGGCCGGAGGTCTACCCTTCCTAGAACCTCGAATGAAGGACCCCCATGTGCGGCATCGTCGGCTACATCGGAACCCAAAGCGCTACGGCCCTCCTGCTGGACGGCCTGAGGAGCCTCGAATACCGGGGCTACGACAGCGCGGGACTCGCCCTGGCCCCCGGGGACGGCACCCTGCGCATCACCCGGGCCTCCGGTAAGCTCGCCCAGCTCCTGGCCAAGGCGGATCTGGGCGATCCGACGCCCATGGGCATCGGCCACACCCGCTGGGCCACCCACGGGCGCCCCACCGAGGAGAACGCCCACCCCCACCGCAGCCCCGACGGCAAGGTGGTGGCGGTGCACAACGGCATCTTCGAGAACTTCCTGGAGCTGCGGGCGGAGCTGGGGGCCGCGGGCCACCGCTTCGTCACCGAAACCGATACGGAATGCTTTCCCGTGATGGTGTCCCACCTGATGAAGGGCGGCCTCGCCTTCCCCGAGGCCTTCCGTCAGGCCGTGGGCAAGATGAGGGGCATCTACGCCCTGGCCTGCCTGCAGGCCGACGACCCGGACCGCATCCTCGTGGCCCGCAGCGGCCCCCCCCTGGTGGTGGGCCTCGGAGAGGGGGAGACCTTCCTGGCCAGCGACGTGGTCCCCCTGCTCCGCCACACCCGTCGGGTGGTCTACCTGGAGGACGGGGACCTGGCGGAGCTGAGCCGGGAGGGGGTGCGCGTCTTCCGCCAGGACGGGGGAACCGTGGAGCGGGCCGTCCATCTCGTGCCCTACGATCCCATCGCCGCCGAGAAGGCCGGCTACAAGCACTTCATGCAGAAGGAGATCTTCGAACAGCCCCAGGCCCTCTCCAACACCCTCCTGAACCGCCTGCCCCTGGGGGACGAGCCCGTCCCCCTGGAACTTCCCTTCGCCGAGGCGGAGCTGGCCTCCTTCGATCGCATCATCCTGCTGGCCTGCGGCACCAGCTGGCACGCCGGGCAGGTGGCCAAGTTCTACCTCGAGCAGCTGGCCCGCGTGGGGGTGGAGGTGGACTACGCCAGCGAGTACCGCTATCGGGATCCCATCGTCCCCCCCCGCACCCTGGCCATCGGCATCACGCAAAGCGGAGAGACCGCCGATACCCTGGCCGCCCTGAGGGAGGCCGCCGCCCGCGGTGCCCGAACCCTGGTGATCTGCAACGTGATGGGCTCCACCGCCACCCGCCAGGCGGAGGCCACCCTCCTGACCCACGCGGGGCCCGAAATCGGCGTCGCCTCCACCAAGGCCTTCACCACCCAGTTGGCGCTGCTGCTGCTGCTGGCCCTGCGCCTCGGGGAGGCCCGGGGGAGCCTGGATCCCGGCCTTCGAAGGGAGCTGGTGCAGGGTCTACGGGAATTGCCGGCCATCCTCGAGCGCCTCTCCGCCCTCGAGCCCCGGATCCTGCAGTGGGCCCAGCGCTGGCGGGAGGCCAAGGACTTCCTCTACCTCGCCCGGGGGCCCCTCTATCCCATCGCCCTCGAGGGGGCCCTGAAGCTCAAGGAGATCTCCTACATCCACGCGGAGGGCTACCCCCCGGGCGAGCTGACGCCCGGACCCACCGCCCTCCTCTCCCACCCCTACCCCTGGTTCCCCTCCGCGGGGGAGGGGAACACGTGGGAGCGGTCGCGCCGGATCTTGCGCTTGTCCGTGATCCGCGTGGGCCCGCCGGTGCCAGGGAGCACGCCGAGCAGCGGGAGCTCGGGGAACGCGACCGCCGAGTTGCCGTCGTCGACGAGCAGGATCTCGTCGCAGGCGAGCGCGAGCTCGTAGC
>CAYSXG010000214.1:0-5736 GCA_964434895.1 uncultured Solibacteraceae bacterium
CGGCTGGGCCTGCTACGGGGCCGAGGTGGCCGTGGACACCCTCACCGGGGAAGTGCGGGTGGAGGACTTCGTGGCCCTGCAGGAGGTGGGGAAGGTGATCCACCCGGTCCTCGCGGAGGGCCAGATCGAGGGGGGGGTGGCCCAAGGCATCGGTTGGGGCCTGTGGGAGGAGGTGGTCTGGACCCGGGGCCGCATGGCCAACGCCCAGATGACCAACTACATCATCGCCACCAGCGCCGACCTGCCCCGCATCCGGGTCTTCTTCGAGGAGAACCCCTACGCCGGCGGCCCGGGCGGGGCCAAGGGCATCGGCGAACTGCCCATGGACGGCCCCGCCCCCGCCCTGCTCAACGCCGTGCAGGATGCTCTGGACCTGGCCTCCCCGCGGGAGATCCCCCTCACCCCCGAGCGTCTTCTGGCGCTCCTGCCGGAGGGCGCCCATGGCTGATCCCATGTCCCTGAGCCTCACGGTCAACGGCGAAGTCCGGGAGGCTCGGGTGCCGCCCATGCGTCGCCTGCTGGACGTCCTGCGGGAGGACTTGGGCCTCACGGGCACCAAGGAGGGCTGCGGGGAAGGGGAGTGCGGCGCCTGCTCCATCCTCCTGGACGGCCGCCTGGTGAACGCCTGCCTCGTTCCCGCCTTCCAGGCCCAGGGCGCGGCCCTCACCACCATCGAGGGCGTGGCCACGGCGGAGCAGCTCCACCCCGTGCAGGAGGCCTTCCTTCACTGCGGGGGGGCCCAGGGCGGCATCTGCACGCCGGGGATGGTGATTGCGGCGGTGGACCTGCTGCGCCGCTGCCCCCGGCCGGACGGGGCGGGGATCCGCGGGGGCCTGTCGGGCAACCTCTGCCGCTGCACGGGCTACGTGAAGATCGTGGACGCGGTGGCCGAGGCCGCCCGGCGGGCCGTGGACCTGGCCCGGGAGGTGGGATCGTGAGGGGCCTGCCCTCCCGCTGCGTCGTGCTGGTGCCTTCCAGCCTGGAGGAGGCCCTGGAAAGGCTGGCGGAGGAGCCCACCCTGCGCCCCCTGGCCGGGGCCACGGATCTCATGGTGCCCTTCAACGCCGGGAAGTCCCCGGACACCCGCTTCCTGAACCTCTGGGGCCTCGAGGCCCTGAGGGGGATCCAGGCCCAGGAAGGGGCCCTCGCCTTCGGGGCCCTCACCACCTACGCCGAGCTGCGGGAGCATCCGGAGGTGGGGATGCACTTCCCCAACCTCCGGCGCAGCGCCCAGGTCACCGGGGCCTACGCCATCCAGAATCGGGGCACCGTGGGGGGCAATATCGCCAACGGCAGCCCCGCCGCCGACACCCCCCCCAGTCTCCTGGTCTACGACGCGGAGCTGGAGCTGCGCTCGGCCTCCGGCGCCCGCTGGGTGGCCTACGGGGACTTCCATACGGGCTACAAGCGGAGCTTGCTCCAGCCCGGGGAGCTCATCACCCGCATCCGCCTCCCCCGGCCCGCCGACGGCTTCCACGCCTACCGCAAGGTGGGGACGCGGGCCGCCCAGGCCATCTCCAAGGTCTGCGTGGCCGCCTACGGCTCGGCGCAGGGGGATCGCGTGGCCACCTTCCGCCTGGCCCTGGGGGCCGTGGCCCCCGTGCCCCTCCGGGCCCGGCGGGTGGAGGCCCTGATCCAGGGGGCGCCCCTTCGGGAGCTGCCGGTGGTGGCGGCCCTCGAAGCCCTCCAGGAGGATATCGCCCCCATCGACGACGTCCGCTCCACCGCCGCCTACCGGCGAAGGGTGGCGGCGAATCTGCTGAGGGACTTTTTGGGGCGCATGGCCCGGCAGTTGACCGCGGAGCCGGGGACTTGACCGAGGACTGGCTCCCGCGCCTCGGGGACCTGCGCGCCCAGGGGCGCCCGGTGGCCCTGGTGACGGTGATCCGGGTGGAGGGCAGCACCCCCCGAGGCCCCGGGGCCAAGATGCTCGTGACGGCGGAGGGCCTGGCCTGGGGCAGCATCGGCGGCGGCCAGCTGGAGGCCCTGGCCATCGAAGACGCCCAGCGGGCCCTGGCGGAGGGGGCTTCGAGGGTCCAGGACTACCCCTTGTGCGTGAAGTCCGGCCAGTGCTGCGGGGGCCGGACCGAGGTCTTCATCGAGGTGATGGGGGCCGGGCCCCTCCTCTACCTCTTCGGGGCCGGCCACGTGGGGCGGGCCCTCTGCCACGTTCTACGTGGAACATCCTTCGTCGTCCACCTTGTGGACCCCCGCCCCGACTGGCTTCACAGCCCCGACCTCCCCCCCGGCGTCCTGAAGCACGGGGAGCCCTGGGAGGCCTTCCTGGAGGGGGCGGAGTGGTCGGAGCGGGTCCACGTGGCGATCATGACCCACAGCCACGACCTGGACCGGACCCTCGTCCGGGCCCTGGTGGAGCGCCCCTGCGCCTACCTGGGCCTCATCGGCTCCAAGGCCAAGTGGGCCTCCTTCCGGGCGGCCCTCCGGGCCCACGGCGTGCCGGAGGAGGGCCTGGCCCGGGTGCAGTGCCCCATGGGCCTGGACCTGGGCGGGGGCAAGGCCCCCCAGGAGGTGGCCATCAGCGTGGCGGCCCACCTGCTTCGGCTGGCGAACCCATGATCCCCTTCATCCTCCTCGCCGCCGGGCGCTCCGAGCGCATGGGCCGGCCCAAGGGCCTCCTAGACTTCCACGGCCGGCCCTGGGTGGAGGCCCAGGTGGAGGCCATCCGGGCCCAGGGGGCCAAGCCCGTCCTGGTCCTGGGCCGGGACGCCGAGGCCTACGCCCCGGTCCTGGACTCCCTTCGGGTCCAGGTGTGGAGGAATTCGGACCCCGGCCGGGGCCCCATCAGCTCCCTCCTCACGGGTCTGGCGGAACTGGCGGGCCCCGTCTTCACGAGCCCCATCGATGTGCCCGTGGCGCCGGTGCTGGACCTCCTGCTGGGGGCCTTGGGGGAGGCGGAGGCGGTGGTGCCGGTCCACGGGGGTAGGGGAGGCCATCCCGTCCTGCTGGGCCAGCCCCTGGTGGAGCGGTTGCGGGGCCTCTTTCCCATGGACCTGGAGGCCCGCCTGGATCACCAACTCCGCCGGGCCCATACCCTGCGGGTGGAGGTGCCCGACGAGCGGGTCCTGCTGAACCTCAACACCCCCGAGGCCTGGGAAGCCTACCTGAGGAGCTCGGAGCCTGAGGCCGGAAACGGCCCCTGATACCGCGACCCATACATCCGCGAAGACGGATCAGCCCTGCCGGCCCACCAGCCAGGCGCCCAGGAGGGCCAGGCCGGCGCCGGCCAGGCGGATCAGGGTGAGGGGGCGGTGCTCCACCAGGGCGTCCCAGGCCAGGCTCATCACCAGTTGGCCCCCCAGGATGCCCAGGAAGACCGGGAAGGCCCCCAGGCGGCTGATGGCCCAAGGAATGCCCGCCACCAGGGCGAAGCCGCAGAGGCCCGGCAGCACCCACCAGGTCCGGAACTGGGCCCAGCCGGGCCGGAGCTGGAAGAGGGGGGGCAGGGCTTCGGGATGGAGGCGGGCCCAGGCCAGCAGGGCCCCCACGGCCCCCAGCAACACCAGCGTATTGAAGAGGGCCGCCTGGGGCAGGCCCAGGGTCCCGGAGATCTGGCGGTTCAGGCCGCCCTGGAGCACGGCCGCGACGCCGAGCAGGAAGGGAAGAAAGGAAAAGAGGCGCATGGACGGTCCGGAAAGGCCCTGGGTGGGGCTTTAGAGTAGCGTTCGGCGCACCCTTCGGCTCAGGGGGCGGGCGGGGGGAGGGTCTGGACGTCGCTGATCCCGTCCCCTCCGATGGAGGACTTCCGGTACTCGGTGAAACGGGTCTCCATTTCCAGGGTCTTGTGGGAGAAGAACTGACGGGCCGCGAGCCGCGCCTGGAAGAGGGCCGGGAGCGGCACCTCCCCGTTCACGGTCGCCATGTCCATGGAGAAGCTGGACCCCTCGGAGATGCTGCCCACGAGGCCGCCCAGGACCTTGTAGGGGGCGGTCATGCGAGCGTCGAAGTGGACGACGTCGCAGGTGGCCTCGTCGAGGTAGATCCGGCCCTCCAGCCTGGAGGCCATCTCTTCGGCGGCGCCCTTGGGCCTGGCCCCTCGGCTGGGGCGGAAATTCAGGACCAGGCGCTCGGCTCCCCGGAAGGGCTCTCGGGCCAGGGTGGTCATCTCCGCGAACCTCATGATGTTCAGGGCATTCAACTTCTTGGCGTCGCCGGAGGGCTCGTCCCCCAGGATCCTTTCCGCCTCCTTCTGGATGCGGGCCTCCTCCTGGGCCGTCTCCTTTTCCGTCAGGGGCTTGCCGTTCTTCAGGATCAGGCGTCGAAAGGTATGGCCCTTGGCGCGGGTGATCTCGTGGTCCTGGGACTCCTCCTTCACCACCTGGCCCTCGGCGCCCAGCTCCCGGGTGACGGTGTGCTCGTTGTAGGTGTAGCTCTCCACCAGGGCCTGGAGGCCCGCCTGCCGGGTCCGGATCTTCTCTACGAGGATCTCTACGGAGGGCAGGGGCCGGGAGGAGCCCTGGGCGAGGAGGGGCAGGGCCAGGACCGGGGCCAGGGGGCGCAGCAGCTTCATGTCGATCTCACAGAACCGGCGGTCCAAGCGATCCGCTTGGGGGAAAATAACACGGCTCCGGGGCGCGCTGGGCGGGGCTTTAGGGGCCCTTCACGCGATGGAGATCCCTTCCATGCCCGCCACCTCGAAGGCGTTGAAGCTGCTCCGTACCAGGGGGCCGGCGTAGACGGTCCGGAAGCCCAGGGCCTTGGCCCTGCGGCCCAGCTCGGCGAATTCCTCGGGGGGCAGGTAGCGCTTCACGGGGAGCTGGTGGCGGGTGGGGCGCAGGTACTGGCCGAGGGTGAGGATGTCCACGCCGGCCTCCGCCAGGCGCTCGAAGACCTCCATCAATTCGGCCTCGCTTTCGCCCAGGCCCAGCATGAGGCCGCTCTTGGTGCGGAAGCCCTCGCCGAAGAGGGAGGCGCCCAGGCGCTTGGCCTCGGCGAGCACCGCGAGGGTGCGGGGGAAGCGCCCGGCGGGGCGCACCTCGGCGTAGAGGCTGGGGACGGTCTCCGTGTTGTGGTTGAAGACCACCGGGCCGCTGGCCACCACCCGGGCAACCGCCTCGAGGTCCCCCAGGAAGTCCGGGGTGAGCACCTCCACCTGGACGGCGGGGCAGCGCCTTCGGATGGCCGACACCGTGGACGCGAAGTGGGCGGCGCCGCCGTCGGGCAGGTCGTCGCGGTTCACGGAGGTGAGCACCGC
The DNA here is from genome assembly GCA_964434895.1 of uncultured Solibacteraceae bacterium. Classification (GTDB taxonomy): domain Bacteria; phylum Acidobacteriota; class Holophagae; order Holophagales; family Holophagaceae; genus CAYSXG01. The sequence goes on from CAYSXG010000214.1 coordinate 5,213, forward strand.
GTAGCGCAGGCCCAGGGCCTCCACCCGGGAGGCCGTTTCCTCGGGTTCGTGGGGGTCGAGGGGATTGGGCCTGCCGCTCTGGATGGAGCAGAAGCCGCAGGCCCGCGTGCAGGTGTCGCCCATGAGCAGGAAGGTGGCCGTGCCGTGGGTGAAGCAGTGGGTGCGGTTGGGGCAGCGGGCCTCTTCGCAGACGGTGTGGAGGTGGCTCTCCCGCAGGCCCACCTTCATGTCGTGCAGCTCCCGCAGGCTCACCCGTTCGCGGGTGATCCATTCGGGGAGGCGGGGATGGTCCCCCAGGACCTCCCGTCCGGCGCGCTTGGAGAATCGGGGCATGGCGGCTCCTGCTCCGATTCTCTCAGGCGGGCCGCGCCGCCATCCAAGGAAAAGACAGGTCGAAACCGCAGATTCCGTAGACGGGCTTGGGGCCGTTCATCGGCGCAGTCTTGGGACTGGATTCACCTTGGCTCAGAGGCGGAAGCCCAGGCGGAGCACCGCCTCCCTCCGGGCCCCGGGGTAGGGGGAGC
>CAYSXG010000215.1:0-5691 GCA_964434895.1 uncultured Solibacteraceae bacterium
GGTCCAGCGAGGCCGGCCTCATCCTGGTGGATCCCCGCACGGACCTGGGGGAGCGCCCCCAGCTGGTGGTGGAAAATCCCTACTGGGCCTTCGCCCAGGCCATCGGGTGGCTGCACCCGGAGCCGGAGCCCGCCTGGACCGAGGCTCCCATCCACCCCTCGGCGGAGGTGGGGGAGGGCTGTCGCCTGGGTCCGGGGGTGACCATCGGGGCCCGCAGCCGCCTGGGGAGGGGCTGCGTCCTTCATCCGGGCGTGCACGTGGGGGACGACTGCGACTTGGGAGAGGGCTGCGAACTCTTCCCGGGGGTCGTGCTCTACCGGCGCACGCGGCTGGGGCGCGGGGTGCGGATCCACGGGAATTCGGTGCTCGGCAGCGACGGCTACGGCTACGTGCTGGTCAACGGGCGGCACATGAAGGTGCCCCAGGTGGGCTGGGTGGAAGTGGGCGAGGATTCGGAGCTGGGGGCCTGCGTCACCGTGGACCGGGGCGTGCTGGGCCCCACCCGCATCGGGGCGGGCACCAAGGTGGACAACCAGTGCCAGGTGGCCCACAACGTCCAGGTGGGAGACCACTGCCTCATCGTCAGCCAAAGCGGCGTCAGCGGCTCCAGCCAGGTGGGCGACTACGTGACCCTCGCGGGCAAGGTGGGCGTGGTGGGCCACGTGAAGATCGGTGCCCGCAGCATCGTGGGCGGGGCCAGCGTAGTGGCCAAGGACCTGCCCGAAGGTAGCTTCGTCACCGGCTACCCCGCCCGCCCTCACAAGGAATGGATGGAGGCGCAGGCGGCGCTCAACCGCCTGCCGAAGCTGCTGAAGCAGCTGAGACGCAAGGATTGACCGCCGCCTGCGCCGACCTCCGCCAAGGAATGGATGGGAGGGGCCCCGTCCGCGAAGGCGCCAGCCTGAGCGGGAGGACCGTCCGGGGGACGGTCCGATCCGGGGATGGCAGGCGGCGCTCAACCGCCTGCCGAAGCTGCTGGGCCTGAAGTGGATCAGGCCCCCAGGATCGCGGCCACCTTGTCCGCCAGGCATCGAGCGGCATAGGGCTTTTGGATGAAGCTGACCCCGAGGCCCCGGGGGTCCTCGGGAAGGTCCTTCAGGGTGAAGCCGCTGGCGAGCAGGACGGGCTGGTGGAGCCCCAGCTCCCGGATCCTCTGGAGCACGTCCAGGCCGCTGAGGCCGGGCATGGTGAGGTCCAGGAGGATGAGGCCCACCTCGGGTCCGTGCTCCTTCAGGTAGGCCAGGGCCTGGGGGCCCCCCTCGACGGCCTCCACGGCGTAGCCGTAGCGCTCCAGGGTCAGCCGGGCCACGGCCCGGGCTGTCTCCTCGTCGTCCACCACCAGGATCCGGCGATCGGCCCGGAGGCCCGCAGGGCCGAATTCCGGGAGGGGGCTGGTCCGGCGCGGGGGCGGGTCCGTGGGGAAGAGCAGGCGCAGGGTGGAACCCTCGCCGGGAACGGAGCTGATCTGGATGCAGCCGCGATGCCCCTGCATGATGCCCAGGCCGGCGGCGAGGCCCATGCCGCGGCCGCTGAATTTCGTGCTGAAGAAGGGCTCGAAGACGCGGCTCAGGTGCGAGGGGGGGATGCCCGTTCCCGTATCCGTGACTTCCAGCAGCACCCCCGCCGGGGCGGGGACGGGGCCGGTGGTGAACTGGGCCTCGGGCTCCGCGTCGAAGGCGCGCAGGGCCAGGTGGATGGCCCCGGGGCGTTCCAGGAGGGCGTCCGAGGCGTTGGTGACGAGGTGGGCCACCACCTGGCGGACCTGGGTGGGGTCCCCATGGACCGGGGGGAGGCCCTTGGGGAGGCTGAAGGTGAAGAGGGCCTGCTTGGAGACCAGGCCTTCCAGCAGGGGGACCATCTCCTCCAGCAGGGCCCCGAGATCCAGGGGACGGACCTCGAAGTGGCCGCGCCCGGAATAGGCGAGCATCTGGCCCACCAGCTCCGCGGCACGCTGGCCGGCCTCCTCCAGGGACCGGATGCGCTGGAAGGCCGGGGACCCCTGGGGCAGCTCCAGCAGGGCCAGGCTGGCGTTGCCCAGGATGCCCATGAGGAGGTTATTGAAGTCGTGGGCGATGCCCCCGGCCATGATCTCCAGGCTCTCCCGCTTCTGGGCCCTCAGGATCTGCTCCTCCATGGCCCGCCGATGCTCCTCCTCCTCCAGGCGGCCGGAGATGTCCCGGCTGTTCACCACGGTCCCGTGGATGCCGGGGACGTCCATGGCGTTGAGGGCCACGGCCTCGAGGGTGCGGTAGGAGCCGTCCGCGTGCCGGACCCGGATCCGGGCCACGGGCCGGGCCCGGGGATGCTCCCGCACGTAGGCCAGTTCCCGCAGAGCCTTTTCACGGTCCTCGGGGTGGATGAAGTCCGCGACGGGAAGCCCCAGGGACTCGCCGTTGGGCCGGCCGAGGATGCGCTGGGTGCTCGGGCTCTGGTAGGTGACCCGACCCTCGGCGTCCACCACCGTGATCATGTCGTAGGCGTTCTCCAGCAGGGCGCGGAAATGCCGCTCCCGGTCCTGGAGGGCCTTCTCCTGGGCGTGCCGGGCCAGGGCCGTCTGAAGGGTGGCGTGCAGGGTCTGCTCGTCGAAGGGTTTGACCAGGTAGCCGTAGGGTCCGGAGGCCTTGGCCCTTCCCAGGGTGGCGGGATCGGCGTAGGCCGAAAGGAAGACCACGGGCAGGTCCCGGGAGGCCTTCATGGCCTGGTAGGCCTCGATCCCGTCGATGCCCTTGCCCAGGGCGATGTCCATGAGCACCAGGTCCGGCTGGTGGACCTGGAACTGCTCGAGGGCCTCCTCCCCGGTGGGGACCGTGGCGCAGACCACGTAGCCCAGGCCCTCCAGCCGGACCTTGAGGTCCATGGCGACGATGGACTCGTCTTCGACGATGAGGAGGGAGGGAGGGGGCATCAGGGAAGGGCCTGGGGGTAGGTGAGGTGGAAGCAGCCGCCGTGGGCGGTCTGGAGTTGGAGGGTGCCCCCCAACTGATCGGCCAGCGCGTAGAGGATCTGAAACCCGAGGGTCTTGGAAGGGAGCAGGGCCGCCATGGGCGGAACCCCCGGGCCGTCGTCCCGGACCAGGAGGTGGGTCGTCCCGCTGGCCTCGCGCCAGAAACGGATCTCCAGCCGCCCGCGCCGGCCCTCCCCGAAGGTGTGCTTGAAGGCGTTGGAGAGGAGTTCGTTGAGGATCATCCCGACCCGGCTGGCCTCCTCCACGCCCAGTTCCACCGGCTCCACCCGCAGGTCCAGGTCCACCTGGCCCCGCCGCAGGGTGTAGCCGTGGATGAGGCGCAGGGCCAGCTGCTCGAAGTAACCCCGCAGGTCCACCGCCGAGGGCTGGGGGGCCTGGTCCAGGTGCTCGTGGATGAGGGCCAGGGCCCGCAGGCGCCCCTGGGCCTCCTGGAGGGCCTCCTTGGCCTCGGCCCCTTTGGCGTGGGTCCCCTGGAGGCCCAGCAGGCTCCCCATGATCGGCAGGTTGTTCTTCACCCGGTGGTGGATCTCCCGCAGCAGGAGCTCCTTGTCCCGAAGGAGGCCCTGGAGCTTTTCCTCGGCGGCCTTCCTTCGGGAGATGTCCACCGCCACCACCTGGATCGTGGGCGCGCCCCCCTCGAGGAAGGAGGTGGTGTGCATCTCCACGTCCACGGTGCCGCCGTCGAGACGGACCAGCCTCTCCTCGGCCCCTTCCTTCGGGGGGGAGCCGGCCTCGGCGAGGTGGATGCGCTTGAGGGCCAGCTCCAGGCTGCCGGGATCGACGATCCGCCGGATATCCATGCCCAGGAGGGGTTCCGGTCCGGCAGCCCCCAGAAGGTGGGCCCCGGCCTCGTTGATGTAGGTGAGGTGGCCCCCCTGATGGGTGGCGATGGTCACCGGGGAGCCGTCGAGGAGCTGCTGCAGCCTTCGGGCCTGCCGCCGCTCCAACCGCTGGGACCGGAGCCGCTCGGAAAGGGCCGCGCCCATGAGGAGGGCCGTGGCCGAAAGGACCGCCAGGAAGGCCTGCAATTCGAGGGGCGTGATGTCCCCCAGCCAGGGAAGGGCCTCGGCGGAGGCCATGCCCCAGCCCACCCCCACGGGAAGGGCCAGGGCCACGCCCGGCAGGCCCCAGCGGATGCCCACCCACAGGTAGGGAAGCAGGCCCGCGTAGAGGACGGCCCCGGCCTTGGAGGGCCCCACGGCCCGGCAAAGGAGGGGCAGGGCCAGGAGGGCCGCGGTCTGGGCCAGGGTCTCCAGGACGACCCGCCGGGTCAGGCGGGGGACGGGGGTGCGCCTCCCCCCCGTGAGCCTCGGAATCACCCAGATCAAAAGAAAGGGCGTGATGGAGCAGAGGGGGACGAGGTCCCCCAACCAGCTTTGCACCACCCGCGAGATGGGTTCCGAGCCCTGAACCAGACCTTCGCTGGAGAGGAAGAGGACCCCGATGGCGGCGGTGAGGAGGGGGATGGACGTGGCCACCAGGAGGAACCACCCCACGTCCCGGAGGGTCTTGAGGCGTCGGTGCACCCGCGCCAGGCGCAGGAGGAGGAAGGCCGCCAGCCCGTAGGCGTGGGCGTGGAGGGCCCCCATCAGGATCCAGGCCAAGGGCCTCCCGGGCGGATGTCCCAGAAGTCCCCGGACGAGGTCCGGCAGCAGGAGGACGGGGGCCATCCGAGGGCCCAGGGCCAGCAGGAAGGCCAGGCTCAGGGAGGCCCGGGCCACGTACAGGCCCGCGCCTTGGGCCTGGGGCAGCCAGGACCGGATCGCGTCCGCCAGGAGGGCCGCTCCCAGGTAGGCCAGCACCCACGCGGTGATCGACAGGGAGGGGAGGGGGCCGCGGACCTTGGGCGGCGGCATCAAGCCAGCCCCTGGTAGGTCCGCCCCACCACCAGGGCGCGGGGACTGGGGCTGCCCTCCGGAAGGGGGGCCACCCGGAGGGACACCTCCAGCCCGAGCCCCTCCAGCTCCTGGCGCAGCTCCGGCTCCAGGTTCCGGATCGCCTCGGGATGCTCGGTCCAGATCCGCACGGATAGGCCGGCCCCGCGGCGCTCCAGCCCCACCCGGGTCTCTCCCAGGGCCGAAAACTGAAGGCCCAGAAGCACCCGGGACACGGGGGGCCCGTCGGGTTGGGCAGGATCCCGGTCCTGCTCGGCCCAGACCTGCAGGCTCCGATGGGGGGACCAGGGGAGGGGCAGTTCGAAATAGGCGGTGCGGTCCAGGGCCTGGAGGCCGTGGAAACGGGCCTCCTGCGGGGAGACCCGGGGATCCGCGAGGGCCTGGAGGGAGGAGCGCACCCAGGTCTCCCAGGGCTCCGAATGCTCGGGCACCGCCGGCCCCGGGGATTGGAGCCGGGCTTCCAGGCGCTGGAGGAGGGTCGCCTCCACCGGCAGATCCCGAAGGGGCGGGGGCGTGGCCGGCGACGGCCTGAGGTTCGGGTTCGAAGCCGGAGGAGGGGGCGGGGGCGGCGAGGGGGCCCCTCGCGCCGGGGTGGGTTCCCGCCAGGAGCCCAGCCAGGCCCGAAACGGTTCCCGGGCCGCAGCCGGGATGCCGGGCTTATCCACCAGGCGGGAAAGGGTTTCCCCGAGGGAGGGCGGGGCCGGACGGAGCCCTCGCGCCGGGGCCGAAGGGGTCGGGGTGGCTTCGGAAGAGGGTGCCTCCCCGCGGCCCCTCAGCCCGGGCCCGGGGGCCTCCGCCAGGTCCCGGGCCCCCCCCCCCCGTGGGCCCGCG
>CAYSXG010000216.1:0-5678 GCA_964434895.1 uncultured Solibacteraceae bacterium
CGCCCCACTGCCCGGGGGGGGCGCATCATCACCCTCCGGGACGTCACGGAGGCGGTCATGCGCGCCCAGCAGGCCACGCGGGAGGAGCGCCTCCAGGCCATGGGGCTGGTGGCCGGCAAGCTGGCCCACGAGATCCGCAACCCCCTGGGCAGCCTGGCCCTCTTCGCGGGGATGCTGGTGGAGGACCTGGGGGACCGCCCGGACCAGCAGGACCTGGCCCGGCGCATCCAGGGCAGCGTCCACCGGCTCAACGCCCTGGTGAGCAACGCCCTCACCTTCAGCCGGGATCTGCAGCCCAAGCCCGAGGCCATCCCCCTCAAGCGCTTCCTGGAGGAGGTGCGGGGGGCCGCGGACCTCCCGGCCGGCCTGGCCTGGGAGAACAAGGTGCCCGAAAAGGCCCAGTGGTACGGCGATCCCAGCCTCCTGCGCCAGGTGGTGCTGAACGTGCTGCACAACGCGGTGAAGGCCATGGAGGAGAGGCCGGCCCCCCGGGTGCGGGCCCGGGCCGCCAAGGAGAGCCTCGAGGGGGGGGTCCAGTGGCACCTGAGCCTGGAGGACCAGGGCTGCGGCATCCCCAAGGAGGCCCTGTCCCGGGTCTTCGACCCGTTCTACACCACCTTCGGCGGCGGCACGGGCCTGGGCCTGGCGGTCTGCCACCGCATCATCCAGGCCCACGGGGGCCTCCTCTTCCTGGAGAGCGAGGTGGGGGTGGGCACCACCGTGCACATCCGCCTGCCGGCGGGGTCCTAAGTACCGCCCTATTTACGGATAAGCCCCTAACCCCTTGAGTCACGGCCCGAAGCGGTGCAGCATCCCAGAACCCTCGCCCGGAGATCGCCATGGCCCGCCCCACCCCGGATCACATCCTCCAAGTCGGCCTCGGATTCTGGGGCTCCAAGGCCCTGCTCACGGCGGTCCGGGCGGGCCTCTTCACCGAGCTGGCCCGGGGTCCCCGCGGCGCCGAGGAGCTCGGGGGGACCCTGGGCTGGCACCCACGGGGCGTGCGGGACTTCCTGGACGCCCTGGTGGCCCTGGGCTTCCTGGCCCGGGAGGGGGGCCGCTACCGGAACACGGAGGAGACGGCCCTCTTCCTGGACCGGTCCCGGTCCGGCTACGTGGGCGCCATCCTGGAGATGGCCGACGCCCGCCTCTACCCCTTCTGGGGGGACCTGGGAGAGGCCCTGAGGACCGGCCTCCCGCAGAACGAGTCCAAGGGGGGAGGCCCGGACCACTTCGAGGCCATCTACGCGGATCCCGGGCGCCTGGAGGCCTTCCTGAAGGCCATGACCGGCATCAGCGGGGGCGCGGCCCAGGCCCTGGCCCAGGCCTTCCCCTGGGACGAGGTGGACAGCTTCGCGGACATCGGCTGCGCCGAGGGCTGCGTGCCCGCCGCCCTGGCCCGGGCCCACCCCCATCTGCGCGGCGTGGGCTTCGACCTGCCCCAGGTGGCCCCCTTCTTCGACGCCTTCGCCCGGGCCCAGGGCCTGGAGGCCCGCCTGCGCTTCCAGGGGGGCGACCTCTTCCAATCCCCCCTCCCGGAGGCGGAGGTCTACGTCTTCGGCCACATGCTCCACGGGTGGGACCTGGAGGGGAAACGGCGCATCCTGCGCCGGGCCTACGAGGCCCTTCCCGAGGAGGGCCGCATCGTCGTCTACGACACCCTCATCGACGACGACCGGAGCCAGAACGCCTTCGGCCTCCTCATGAGCCTCAACATGCTCATCGAGACCGCCGGCGGCTTCGACTACACCGGCGCCGACTGCGCGGCCTGGATGCGGGAGGCCGGCTTCCAGGACCCGAAGGTCCAGCACCTGCTGGGGCCCACCTCCATGGTCGTGGCGACCAAGTAGGGAGAAGGCATGGGCAAGGGGCGGCTGGAAGCCTTCAGCGACGGCGTGCTCGCCATCCTCATCACCATCATGGTGCTGGAGCTGAAGGTGCCCCGGGGGACGGACCCCGCGGCCCTGAGGCCCCTCCTTCCGGTCTTTTCCAGCTACGGCCTGAGCTTCGTCTTCCTGGCCATCTACTGGAACAACCACCACCACCTGTTCCACGCGGTGCACCAGGTCAACGGCCCCATCCTCTGGGCCAACCTGCACCTCCTCTTCTGGCTCTCCCTGGTGCCCTTCACCACCGCCTGGATGGGCGAGAACGGCCTCTCCCCCTGGCCCGTGGGCGTCTACGGATTCGTGCTGCTGATGGCGGGCCTGGCCTTCTTCGTCCTGGGCCGGGCCCTCGTCCGCCACCACGGCCGGGACTCGAAGATCGCCCAGGCCATCGGCCACGACGCCAAGGCCAAGGTCTCCCTTCTCGCCTACGCCGCCGCCCTGCCCCTCGCCTTCCAGCGCCCCGCCCTTTCCGTGGCCCTCTACGTCGGCGTGGCACTCCTGTGGCTCGTACCGGACCGGCGCATCGAGCGGGTGCTGGAGGCCTGAGCCCCCGGGGGGGCCATGGATGAGCGCCTTTTCGGCGCCCCGCACGGAAGCGGGACGTGACGGGCCCCGCCGGCCATGGGAGAATGGGGCTTTGTTCTTTGAGGAGCCCCCATGTCCCCGACCCATCTCGGCCCTGGAAAGCATGCGCCCGAACTCGTGAACGCCGTCGTCGAGATCCCCACCGGCAGCCGCATCAAGTACGAGATCGACCACGAGACCGGCATGGTACACGTGGACCGGGTGCTCTACTCCCCCTTCCACTACCCGGCGGAGTACGGCTTCATCCCCAACACCCTGGCCCCGGACGGCGACCCCGCGGACGTGCTGGTGCTCATCAACGGCAGCACCTACCCCGGCGTGGTCATCAAGTCCCGGCCCGTGGGCATGCTGAAGATGCACGACGACAAGGGCGAGGACAACAAGGTGCTCTGCGTGGCCGCGGACGATCCCAGCTACGCCCACGTGGAGACCCTCGAGGACCTGCCCCCCCACTTCATGCTCGAGGTGGAGCACTTCTTCGTGACCTACAAGGACCTCGAGGAAAAGGACGTCCACAGCGACGGCTGGGTGGGCAAGGAGGAGGCCCTGGCCTTCATCCGCCGCAGCGTGGAAGCCTATCAGGGGTAAGCCACCCCCCTCCCATGTCCTTGATCTGCTTCGACCTCGACGGCACCCTGGTGGACCCCCTGCTGGGGGTGCGCAACTGCGTGGCCCGGGTCTGCCGGGAGATGGGGCTGGCCTGCCCGGAAGAGGCGGTCATCCGGGACTGGATCGGCTTCGGCATGCGCGAATCCCTGGGGCGGATCCCGGGCCTGGAGGCCCCCGCCCGGCGGGAGGAGGCCCTGGACCGCTACTGGGAGGCCTACCGGGAGGACGGGGTCTTCGAGCACGAGATCTACCCCGGCATCTACAACCTGCTCCATCGCCTCAAGCGCCAGGGGCACCAGATCTACATCGTCTCCGCCAAGCCCGGGGTCTTCGCCCGGCGCATCACCTACCAGTTCGATCTGAACCTGATCTTCGACGACATCTTCGGCGCGGAGCTCAAGGGGCAGTGGCAGCCCAAGACCGACGTGATGGAGCGCCTGCGGCGCCAAGGGGTGATCCGGCCCGGGGGCTACATGGTGGGAGATCGGGGCGACGATATGAGGGCGGCCAAGGACCACGGCCTCCACGGCCTGGGCGTCACCTACGGCTACGGGTCCCGGGAGGAGCTGGAGCGCGATGGCGCCGAGGTGCTGCTGGACTCCGTGGAGGCCCTGGACGCCTACCTGGCCCGGGTCCTGGAGGGACCCGAACGCTTCGACGCCTTCTCCCGCTCGGAGTAGCTTTACCCTCTTGCATTCAAGAAACGCAACTAGGGATGAAGCGGAGCAAAAAACACTCCACGGGTTTATCTGTGTCTCATGGTGTAGTTTTTTGCCTCGGGTGGAAAGGGTTCGAAGCCGCGAATGGAACCGTGGAGCCGCGCGAGTGGGACGGAACCGACCGGACCCTTCGAATCCAGTCGGGCGCATCCGTGCAGGGCATGCACGGTGTCACACCCATGTTTCGCAAGCATGGATCAGCATTGCCCCAAGACCTGACTTGCAAAAGGCAGGCATGCATGAAGGCTGCGAAACCACATGGAAGCCCATCAGATTCGAATCGTCACATCCATGTGACTGGCTCCAAAAACGAAATTTTTGAGTATTCGCAAACCACAGGACTTACAGAAACTTCTGGACACAACCGCCAGCGCTTCGCCGCCCAAGTAAACCACGTCCCGCTTCCAGCCACCATTCCCGTCGTACTCCCCGAGCAACAGGCCGCCGCTGGTGTAGGCGTAGCCCCGCGTTGCGATCCACAGGCTATGACAGGCTATGACTTCATTAAATCTACGTGATTATCTGGAGTAGACCACTTGGGGAGTTTGCAATGAACGCATTTTTTTGTAAACCCATTTCGAACATTGTCGCTATAAATAAATGGATTCCCACACCTTGGACACGGGAATTTAGAAAGATTGATCGACGTCCATACAAACATCACGAAAAATGCAATCATGCTAAGCAACGACGGCAAAGCTGAGTCAATTAGATTTGACAATATAAAACTACCCCCAATAACCGTACCTCCAGCAATTATTGTTCCGAAAAGCAATCTCCTTCTCTTCCTATAATCATCCCACGGGTTTTTTGGGGAAATCATATCTTTTCCTCTAATTACAAGGGGTTGAGGTTGTTGGGGCATTTGACTTGGTCCCGGCGGTCTTTTGGGCTCCAAGATCGAAACTTCCCCCCGCCGCGACGCCTGTCACAGGCGGACCAATTGTTAGGTTCCAAATTCCAGAAGCAGATATCGAGAAAGTAATTGATACTTTTGCTGGCCCCCAACCTGCATTAATTGATGAATAAACGGAAAGGCCACGCTCATCATTATTTGACCTCGCATTTGTTAACGTTACCGCTGCACCAACACCTGCGTAACCCCCTAGAGTTAAACCACCACCCCCCGAAAGTAGTGTCCCATACTGAAATTTATTGCCAGATCCATTGTCATTATAATAGACCATTCCAGAGGCTGATCCTTGGAAATGGCCTGGGTATGCAATCCCTGCTCCAGCTTCGGCCTGTCCAGTAATACCTATACCATGAGGGGCCAAGAACTTGGCCCATGCGTTAATTTTCCGCAATGTACTACCACAAGGATTCGGCTCTTGCGGTGGCGTTCCACCATTAGGCCTAAGCTCAAGAGGCATAGCGTAATTCCAAGGGCCTGGCGTAGTAATCCCTGTCCAAAATGGATTAATCCATGAGCTATCACCGGTTACGTTTACAGTCGCACTCCCGCCTCCGCCGCATTGCTTTTGGACTTCCTCCTTGGCCTTTTCTTCGCTCTCGGCATCGACGATGAAGGTCCTCCCTCCGCACCGAACGGAGTATTTTTGCATCCCGCTCGGATCCGTCGCCGTGAGGGGACTTCCGCCCACATAGGCCATCTGGTTGAAAGTGCTGGAATCTGCACCTTGATCGCTGTTGAGGAAGCGATGCCAGGCTGGGCTATAGAAGCGGCCCCGCATGTAGATGAGGCCGTCTGGATCTTGCTGTGTGTGCCCCGTGTAGCCCGTCAGAGGCTGGTACCCGCTGGTGACATTCGGCAACTTCTCGCCGTAGGGGCCAAAAACCTGCCGACCCTCCACCTGGCCTGTCGCTCGGCTCGTAATCACACGAGGACTTCCGAGGTGATCGTTGTGCAGTTCGT